>CAYTKX010000173.1:0-1503 GCA_964438495.1 uncultured Staphylococcaceae bacterium | reverse complement strand
CTCCGTAGTTTTTTATTTTAGTTTTTCTTCAAAAAGGAAACCTTTTCTTTCCCTTGAATTGTTTCATCATTTTGTTTGTCTGTTCGTACTGATTAAGTAGCTGGTTTACATCCTGAACCTGCGTTGCACTGCCTGCGGCTATCCTTCTCTTTCTGCTTGCGGAAAGTATCTGTGGGCGCATTCTTTCTTCCTTAGTCATAGACTGTATTATAGCTTTGATTTTGCCTATTTTTTTCTCGTCAACGCTGTTTGCGGCAATTTTTGCCTTTGCGCCAAGCCCCGGTATCATTGATAACACCTGAGAAATGCCTCCCATCTTTTTCATACTTTCAAATTGCTCTAAATAATCGTCAAGCGTGAAACTGTTTTCTTCAAATTTTTTCTGATATTTTCTTGCCTGCTCTTCTGTGATGTTTTCTGCCGCCTTGTCTATTAAGGTAAGTACATCGCCCATTCCGAGAATTCTGCCCGCCATTCTGTCGGGATAAAAAGGCTCAAAATCCCCCGTCTTTTCGCCAATCGAGCACATCTTTATAGGCTTGCCCGTTACCGCCTTAACAGAAAGCGCTGCGCCGCCCCTTGTATCGCCGTCTAATTTGGTAAGTATTACGCCGCTTATTTGCAGCCTTTTATTAAAAGAATCTGCAACATTAACGGCTTCCTGCCCCGTCATAGCGTCAACGGTAAGCAATATTTCGTGCGGATTGTAAGACTTTGCAATTTCTTCAAGCTCTTTCATAAGAGGTTCGTCTATTTGCAGTCTGCCTGCTGTATCTATTATTATATAATCGTTTAAATTTTTTTCTGCGGCGCTTAAAGCGTTTTTTATTATTTTAAGCGGCGGTTTCTGCCCCATCTCAAAAAAGTCAACGCCTGCCTTTTCCGCCACAATGCCAAGCTGGTTTATTGCCGCCGGTCTGTAAATGTCGCACGCTACAAGCATGGGTTTTTTGCCCTGCTTTTTCAGATAAAACCCAAGTTTTCCGCAAGCTGTCGTCTTTCCTGCACCTTGAAGTCCGCATACCATATATATTGTAGGCGGTTTAGGAGATATCGCAAGCTTGCTCAGCTTGCTGCCCATAAGAGAGGTAAGCTCTTCATTTACAATTTTTATAACCTGCTGAGCCGGTGTAAGCGACTGTAAAATATCCTGCCCTATCGCCTTTTCGGTAACATTTTTTATAAAATCCCTTGCAACATTTATGTTTACATCGGCTTCTAAAAGGGCAATGCGAACCTCTCTCATTGCCTGCTTAATTTCAAGTTCGGTTAGCATGCCCCTGTTTTTTAGCTTAGAAAAAATATGATTGATTTTTTGGGATAAACCCTCAAATAAACTCAATTTATATAAACCTCTCTAAAACTTTTATTGCTCTGACTGCCTAAATAAGCTGTCCTTTATTTTTCTTACTATCTGCTTACCGCTTTCGCTTAATCCACAATTTTCAAGTTCATGTAAATAAGCGTCTAATTTCTTTTGCTGTTCAAGCTTGCCCATTTCAC
>CAYTKX010000172.1:0-1509 GCA_964438495.1 uncultured Staphylococcaceae bacterium | reverse complement strand
CAGTAACATCTAAAAAAGAAGGCTATCTCTTTGCGGGATGGTATAACAATAAAGAGTTTTTGGGTGACCCTGTAGAAGCTATTCCCGCTGGTTCTACAGAAAACTACTTATTTTATGCGAAATGGGTCATGGATATTAATCCTATCATCGACCTAGTTAATCCGTTAACCAGTACCCTTATTGAAACCAATATCAATTTACCTTTAACACATAGTATTTTCACAATTAGTTGGGAAAGCACCGATAACATAATTGATGCAAATGGTCTTTTAAGAAGACCCTATCAACCTCAAACAGTTACTTTAATAGGGTCTGTAACTGATGGCGTAAATACAGAAACCATTAGTTTTGATTTAAGCGTTGCTGGATATAAATCACTACAAGCCCCGATCGCTTCGGGCTATATCTATACAGGCTATTCAGATTTGACAACGAAACTATTTGATACTTTAGATATCATTAATGTTGCGTTTGCCGTAGCCGATGAAAATGCTAAAATAGAAACGACTAAATCTTTATCCGTCTTTGGTCAAACCAATGCTTATATTACTCCAAAAGCTCAAGAAAAAGGCATTTACGTCATTATGTCGATTGCACCAGATTCAAAATGGTCATCCTTTGTTGGTTCTGAAAGCTTAGTTGAACAATTTGCTGATAACATTGTCGATGCCATTAATAAATATCAGTTTGATGGGGTAGATATTGACTGGGAAGGTACCGGTGTTGATCCATCTCAATATACACGCTTAGCGAGAATCGTAAATCAACGTGTTAAAGCAAATAATCCTAATCATTTGGTAACAGCGGCAACACCAGGCGGTCAATGGGGTCCACCAAGATTTGGATTAGCTGTTTCACATCAATATCTTGATTTCTTGAACCTAATGACTTATGATTTATCCTTTAATGCCGGACAACATCATAGTGCCTTGTATAAAAGCAGTGTTAAATACGATACCCAATTTGGCGTCGCCTTTACACTAGTTAGTTGTTCTATTGAAGAAAGTATCGCTATTTATCATACCTACGGTGTTCCAAATAGTAAAATTGTTGTGGGTGTCCCATTTTATGGTGTCATTCAAACCAGACAGTATGATGAATCGACTGCTAAATGGACTCAGTTCGCAAAAACAAGTACCATCTCATACCATTCGATCAAAGATATGTATATGAATAATTCCAATTACTATGTCAGATATGATGAAACTTCACAAGTGCCTTACATCATTAGCGTTGATGGAACAACCTTTATTTCATACGATAATGCCAAGAGTATTCAAGTAAAATCCAATTACATTAAAGATAATGGTCTAGCTGGGATGATGTACTGGCAAAATGGTGCTGATAATACAGGAACTTTGCTTGGCGCCATCCAAACACATTTAAAAAGATAGTTGACAAAAGAGTTTCGTTTATGTAAAATAATGAAGTCAGTAGAAGGTAACCGAGCCAGCAATGGTTAGGAAAGTCCATGCTAGCACAACCTGTGATGGTTGTAGTGTTTGTGCC
>CAYTKX010000171.1:0-1533 GCA_964438495.1 uncultured Staphylococcaceae bacterium | reverse complement strand
GGAAAATAATACCGAATAAAGAGGAAATGATATGTTAATTAAAGATTATGACAAAAAAATAGCGCTTCTTAATGAAAAGATGGAAGAGCACTTAAAAACAAGAGGACCCTTAATGCCAACATTACATGATGCCCAAGATATTTTTGGGGCGATTCCTTTACCTGTCCAAAAAGTAATTAGTGAAAAGCTAGGCGTCAGTGTCGCACACATTAACGGTGTAGTAACCTTTTACTCCCGTTTTTCTTTAACGCCAAAAGGAAAACACGTTGTCGGTGTTTGTTTAGGAACAGCGTGCTATGTTAAAAATTCACAAAGTGTCTTAGATGCGGTAACTGGTGAATTAGGACTTAAACCTGGAGAAACAAGTGAAGACGGTTTATTTACCGTTGAAGCAACGCGCTGCATTGGGGCGTGCGGCTTAGCTCCTGTTTACACGGTAGGTGAAGAAGTAACCGGGATTGCCACAAGTGACAAAGTAATTAAAGACTTACGGCGTATTATTGAAGAGGAGAAAAATAAAAATGATTAAAAGTGTTAAAGACTTAGAAGCAATTAAAAATAAAATGGCAGCGTCGCTATATTTAAAAAATCCTAACCCACAATATACTGTTATCTTTAATTACAATGAAGAGTTAAAAGAAAAAGGGGCTGATACTTTAATTGACTATACGATTAAAACATTACTTGATTTAAATCGTTTAGATGTTGTAGTGATGAAAGTGTATAAAGAAGAAGCTAAAGAATTATCCTTAACCGTCAAAGGCGAAACCCTTGTTACAAACTATGAACATTTAACAAAAGAAGTGATTGATTTAATTATTAAGAAACACTTAGTGAAGGGAGACAAATAATAATGGCAAAGCATTACGATATCGTCATCTGTGGTGGCACTGGCTGTATGTCATCAAAAAGCTTACTTATTAAAGAAAAGTTTGATGAATTATTGAAAACATATAATATCGCTGATAAAGTCCATATTTATATGTCAGGTTGTTTTGGATTATGTGAAAAAGGACCAGTTGTTATTATTTACCCTGATCAAACCTTTTATGTCCATATTAACGCAAGTCACGTTGAAGAAATTATTACGTCCCACTTAATAAACGCAAAGATTGTTACTAAACTTGCGTATTATGAATTTGATGACGAAACAAAACAAAAAGTATATAAATCATTCCAAGAAATGGCCTTTTATCATAATCAAGAACGGATCGCCTTACGAAACTGCGGCATTATTGATCCGTATAACATTGATGAATATATTGGCCGTGACGGCTATTTTGCGCTTGCAAAAGCTTTAAAAATGAAACCGGAAGAAATCATTCAAGTTTTAATTGATTCAGGTTTACGGGGCCGGGGTGGCGGGGGCTTCCCGACCGGGCTAAAATGGCAATTCGCGGCGAAGTTTAAAGGCGGGGAAAGCTTTGTTATTTGTAACGCTGATGAAGGTGACCCGGGCGCGTTTATGGATCGGGCGATCTTAGAAGGCGATAGCCATAGTGTGATTGAAGCGATGATTATAAATGGTTACGC
>CAYTKX010000170.1:0-1536 GCA_964438495.1 uncultured Staphylococcaceae bacterium | reverse complement strand
CTTAATCTCCACGATAGCCACTGCATAATCGCCATCATGAGATATCGATACGGGGTAAACTTCGCCCCCATAATGAATCTCGGGGCGCCCATCACGCATATATATAATATCGATATGATGGAAAGCAATGCGGCCAATGCCTTCTTTAATCGCTTTTAAAAATGCTTCTTTCGCCGCGAAACGACCGGCGAGAAACTCTTCTTTATTCGGACGCATCTTATATATTTCAAGTTCGCCCGGTGATAAAATACGCGCTGCGAGTTTTTCCTTTCCGACAAAGCGGGGGATGTACACAATATCAATACCTACTGCCATAAACTTACTCCTATCTATTACGATTAATAATTACGGTTGCCCCTTTAGCGCTATTGCCTTCTTCCGGCGGTTCAATGACGCCATTATGAATAAGTAAATCATAAAGGCCACGCGCTCTTGGCCAACCTAAGCCAAATTGTTGTTGTAATCTACTAATCGAAATCGTGTCTTGCGTTTCCGTATACGCTAAGACGTGGGGGTATAACTCGTCATCAACTGGTCCCCCGGGCCCTAATATTTGCACCTTTTCTTTTAAATCAAGGAAGTCAGGATGGAAATCGGGTTCATAGTTGTTACGTAAGAAATTCGTAATTCGTAACACTTCTTTGACGGGAATAAAAGGCGCTTGTACCCGCACAAAACCGCGCCCTACCGTAATACTATCGACTAACATGTCGCCGTAGCCTAAAAGTGTTTCCGCGCCCCCTTGTCCTAAAATAGTTGTCGAGTCAACGGCGCTTGATGTCATAAAGGCGACGCGACTAGGAATGTTTGCTTTAATGTTACCGGTAATAACTTGCACACTTGGGCGTTGGGTCGCAATGAGGAGATGAATACCGGCCGCGCGTGATTTTTGCACAAGGCGCAAAACACCGCTTGCTACTTCTTTTTCACTTTCAAAAAGGTCCGCGAATTCATCAAGAATTGCAATAATAAGCGGTAATTTTTCGCCCCCCATTTCTTCAATAACTTCATTATAATCACTAAATTTACTTACCGTTGTCGTTTCAAAAAGCTTATAGCGGCGTTACATTTCATCAATGAGCCGATCAAGGGCGACTTTGGCTTCACGGCCACCACCGGGGTCCTGATGGGCAACGGCCGCGAGGTCCGCTATCGTGACACGGGTCTTCCAGCCGACTTTGCCCGGGGCTTCCTGACGCCCCACCACGGCCGATTCACCGGCGAAAAACTGGCCGCCGCCGGGGCCACCTGGCTGCTGTACGGGCATGAACCCGACGGCGCGCCGGGGCTGTACGCCCGGATGTACGACTACGAGATCAACGGCGATTGCCCTGGACGGCACTACAGCTACGACTCGTCCGAGGTCTCGGCCCTGGACAACGACAAGGTCTACTCGCTTTCCGAGCAGATCCAGATGCTGCCCACCCCCGGATGGGCCAGAATCCCCTTCCCTCCCCTCTCGGGGAAGGCCATGCTGACCGATCACATCGACATCCGGCTGACCGGCCAGGGCAATGCCGCCCGCGAGGTCCGTCT
>CAYTKX010000169.1:0-1538 GCA_964438495.1 uncultured Staphylococcaceae bacterium | reverse complement strand
TTTGATAAAGAGTTATGTTATCATCCATATCTTTTTGGGTCACAACTCGTTCATACTGCAGCGGCAGGGTTTAATGGCTTGAGACCATGGCATACCGTGAAAGATTTGTTAAGAGCTTTGTATGAAGGTATTGGCTTTAACTA
Organism: uncultured Staphylococcaceae bacterium; assembly: GCA_964438495.1. Lineage (GTDB taxonomy): Bacteria > Bacillota_I > Bacilli_A > RFN20 > CAG-826 > UBA1361. The sequence goes on along the minus strand of CAYTKX010000169.1, from coordinate 1,395 downwards.
TCGGAATCATTATGAAGATTTATTTAACTATTATAATATTTCTAACATTACGGTGTGTGGCGGAGGTAGTAATTCGCAAGTGTTTTTAAAACTATTGGCGACGATTCTAGGTAAAGATATTTACTCTTCCCTTTGCACTGAGACTACAAGCTTAGGAACGTTAATTCCTGCTGTAGTGGGCCTCGGAATGTACCCAACTTATGAAGCTGCATGTGCAAGTATTTGTGTTCCATATACAGGAGGCATTACTTTTAATCATGATAAATTCGTGCAAACACAACAAAAAGCAACACGTTATAATTTGATAGGGAGAATGGTGGAGTCTTTCGGGAATATTTAAACTACTTAGTCATTCTGCGATAATCAGTTGAATGTTGTTTGATTCCAGTAGGTCTTTATATTTTTTAGGAATATCGGAATCTGTGATGACGATATTTATTTGATCTAATTCACATAATCGCAAGGTCCCAACACGATCAAATTTTGTGCTGTCAACAAGAATAATGATTTCCTCCGCCCTATTAATTAGTGAAGATTTCATACGCATATGAAATAAGTCAGAACAAATGGGACCATTAAAATTAAACCCTTCCACCGGAATGAATGCTTTGGATATATTAAAATGAGATAATTGGTCATTATTAGAAAAGTCTAGTATCAACATATTACCTTGAGAGATTATGCCAGCTGGAATAATTACTTTATTGTTGGTCCGGACAAGTTCATAGGCTATAATTATAGAGTTTGTTATGACATTTAAAGAGTAGTCTTTTAAATATTTTACCATAAAATAGGAAGTTGTTCCTCCATCTATTAGGATTGTTTCATTATTTTCGCACAACGAAACAGCTATTTTGGAGATTGCTTCTTTTCTTTTTGCATTCACATGTAATCTTACGTCAAATGGTTGTTGAAGATCATATGGCACTTCACTTGGGTTTAGCATTATCATGCTAGGGGGGCTATTTTCTTGATGAACCAATTCAGCTCCACCATGAATCCGCTTTATGATACCTTTCTTTTCGAGTTTACTGAGATCTCTACGCAAAGTAGCTGCTGATGCGTCGGTTTTGGTGATTAATTCTTTTAAACTGGAAAATTTGTGTTCAGTTAAGTGGCTTATTATTATTTTTTCTCTTTCTGATGCTAGCATATGCTCTCCAATAAATAATGTATAATGTAAAACCTTATAACTCAATTGTATCCGTTTCTAAAAGTGATGTAAACATTTAATAGTTTAGATCTATTAGTTTGTTAGTGTAGTTTAATTCTTACCCTTATATCACCAAGTTCATATTTCATGTAGCATACCATAAAAATAGAAAAAACTTATTCGGGGTTTTTAATAAGTTTTGAAAACATTTTCTTGACAACTGGGATATGCTGTGAGATAGT
>CAYTKX010000168.1:0-1562 GCA_964438495.1 uncultured Staphylococcaceae bacterium | reverse complement strand
TGCGCGACTGGGTGGCGAACCTCCGGGATACCCACTACCTGCTCGGCTCCTGCGTCGGCCCGCACCCCTTCCCCCGGATCGTCCGCGACTTCCAGTCGGTCATCGGCGAGGAGGCGAGAAGGCAGATCCTTGAACGGGAAGGGCGGCTCCCCGACACCGTCGTCGCCTGCGTCGGCGGGGGTTCGAACGCGATCGGCATCTTCTACCCGTTCGTGAACGACGATGTCGCGCTCGTCGGCGTCGAGGCCGGCGGTGAGGGGCTCGATTCCGGCCGCCACGGGGCTTCGCTCTCGGCCGGCTCGGTCGGGGTCTTCCAGGGGGCGCTCTCCTACCTCCTCCAGGACGGCGACGGCCAGGCGCTCGAGACGCACTCCGTCGCCGCGGGCCTCGATCACCCCTCCGTCGGGCCGGAGCACGCCATGCTGAAGGACTCCGGGCGGGTCCGCTACGAAGCGGTCACCGACGCCGAGGCGCTCCACGCCTTCCGTCTTCTCTCCCGGACCGAGGGGATCATTCCGGCGCTCGAGTCCGCCCACGCGGTCGCCTACGCTCTCCGGGCGGCGGACGATATCGATAAGGACGACATTCTCGTCGTCAATCTCTCGGGGAGGGGGGACAAGGACGTCGCCGATATCGCGAACCTTCATGGGGGCGTTGCATGAGCCGGATCGAGGCGCTCTTCGCCCGGAAGAACCCGGTCTTCAGCGGGTTCACCGTCGCGGGGGACCCCGGCATCGAGGCGTCGTTTGGGGTGGCGAAGACGATGATCGACGCGGGCGCCGACCTCCTCGAGATCGCGATCCCCTACTCCGACCCGGTGGCGGACGGCCCCGTGATCGAGCGGGCGCATGTCCGCGCCCTCTGGGCAGGGACGACCGCGGACGACGTCTTCGCCCTCGTCCGGCGGATCAGGGAGCACGCGCCGGCGACGCCCCTCGTCCTCTTCACCTACTACAACATCATCCACCGCCGGGGAGCCGACCGGTTCTTTGCGGAGGCCGCGGCCTCCGGCGCGGACGGCGTCCTCATCGTCGACCTCCCTGCCGAGGAATCGGACGAGGTCGCGCCCTACGCCGCCCGGCACGGCATCGACCGGATCGCCCTCATCGCCCCGACGACGTCCCCGGAGCGGCAGCACACGATCCTTTCCGGAGCATCCGGGTTCGTCTACCTGATCTCGCTCGAGGGGGTGACCGGCGAGCGCGACCGCCTCCCCCCCGGCCTCGCCGGGCTCGTCGGCGCGGTGCGGGAGAAGACCTGTCTTCCCCTCGCCGTCGGGTTCGGGGTCTCGCGCCCGGAACACGTCCGGACCGTCGTCGCCGCCGGTGCGAACGGCGTCATCGTGGGGAGCGCTCTCGTCCGGCTGATCGAGGAGCACTCGAACGATGAGGCCGGAATGCACGAAGCGCTCGCGACGGCGATCACTGCGTTGCGGGGTGCGCTCGTTCCCGACCCCGAACCTGATATGCTCCGGCGCGAAAGGGTAGACGAATGAGACGGATCGGGTTTCTGGTCAACCCCATCGCCGGGATGGGCGGCGCCGTGGGGCTCGCGGGGACGGA
>CAYTKX010000167.1:0-1562 GCA_964438495.1 uncultured Staphylococcaceae bacterium | reverse complement strand
GTGTGGGCTTTTTAATTGATAGTGGGACAAACACTCAACCCAACAAGAAAACCAATGAAAAGGGGCAATATATGAAAAGAGTTTATACAAGTGAATCTGTGTTTGATGGTCATCCGGACAAAGTATGCGATAGAATCAGTGATGAGATATTAGATGCAGTTTTAGAACAAGACAAAAATGGAAGGGTTGCTGTTGAAACGGCGATCAAAAATGATACGGTTTATATCATAGGAGAGGTAACAACAACAGCTGTAATTGATTATTCATTAATAGCAAAGAAAACCTTACTTAATTTAGGTTACTTAAATAACTTTAAAGTAATTGAAAATATTTCAAAGCAAAGTCCAGACATAGCACTTGGAGTTGATGAAAGAGCAAACAAAAACCAAGGTGCTGGAGATCAAGGCATGATGTTTGGTTATGCAACGAATGAAACAGAAGAGTTAATTCCACTTCCAATTGCACTAGCTCATAAGATAGCAAAAAGATATAAGTTATTAAGAGAGAATAAATATATCGGTTTATTTGCTCCAGATGGTAAATGTCAAGTTTCATGTCTTTATGAAAATGAGCAACCAATTAAAATATTAACAATAGTTGTATCAGCTCAAACAAAAAGAAGTATTGAAAATGACAAATTAAGAAAAATCATCATTGAGGAACTATTGGAACCAATCATTGATGATGTAGATGATATTGAAATACTAGTTAATCCAACAGGAGAGTTTTTAATTGGTGGACCTGAAGCGGATGCTGGTTTAACAGGTCGCAAGATAATCGTTGATACTTATGGAGGGTTCTCACATCATGGTGGTGGAGCATTTAGTGGTAAAGATACATCAAAGGTAGATAGAAGTGCTGCCTACTACTGTCGATATGCAGCAAAATCATTTGTTGAAGCTGGCCTTGCTAATAGGTGTGAAGTAGGAGTTTCTTATGCAATTGGTGTATCTGAACCTGTATCACTTTATATAGATACATTTGGAACAGGGAAGTTAAGTGATGATGAATTACTAAAACTATTAAAAAATCACTTCAATTTCACACCTGCAAATATTAAAAAAGAACTTGAATTTGATAAAGTTAAGTTCGCAAGACTATCTGCATTTGGTCATGTTGGTAGAACGGATCTAAATGTTAGATGGGAACAAGTAAAAGATAAAGCAGAAGAGTTAAGGGATGCATATGAGAAAACCAAAAGTGCTCCATAACTTCTATAAATCACTTGCTTGGCAAATTGCTCGAACTGTTAAAATAGAAGCCACACAGGGCAAATGTGAGCGTTGTGGTGGCGTTGGTGAGGAAGTGCATCATAAGATTCGTTTAACGGTTGATAATGTTGATGATGCTTTAATTAGTTTGAATCAAGATAACTTAGAACACTTGTGTAGAGAGTGTCACAACAGCGAACATGGTAGGTTTCAAAAGAAACACAATCCCTTCGATAAGAATGGTAATTTTATTGGCTGATTGATATAATGTTAATAGAATGCATTTGATTGGAGGATGTTTTATGAAGTATTGGTTGTTTCCTTGTAATCCGAATCAATATGATTTACAAG
>CAYTKX010000166.1:0-1584 GCA_964438495.1 uncultured Staphylococcaceae bacterium | reverse complement strand
GTGGAGCTATCCAACTTATAAACTTGGCGACAGAGAGCAATCTCTTGAGAAATGTGTTCACAGCAAATGGAACCGCAGATTCAACAAATTGTGAGGTTGGTGGTGCCATCCGAATGCATAACTGCGCAGCAAATACTAATATCAGTCTCTCTAAATTTACCGATAACTCAAGCACCTCGAAGGGAGGGGCAGTAGCCATCCAAAACTCTGGTAGGCAAATCGTGGTAAATAATCAGATCAGCAACAATTTTGCTGCTCATGGAGGTGGTGTATACCTTGAAGATGCTGAAGTCGAACTCAGCAACAACACAATAGCACACAATGAAGGTATAGACTCAGGTGGAGGAGTTTTCCTCGATCATTCCAGGCTGGAATCAACTAACAACTTGCAGTGGTCAAACTCCTCACCAAACGGTTTTGAAGTTTACATGATAAATGGGGCATCTATGCCAGTGCTCACCAGCTTCATTTCCCAAACGCCAAATGCATTAGTGTGCCTTACTGGTTCATCAGCAAGCTTCGATGACTGTTATGGAGACGCAGGCGAATCTCCCCTAATGATCAATGACATGCATAACTATAATCTAAAGCCAGACAGTCCCTGCGTAAATAGTGGTTATGATAATGTGTACCATACTAGTACGGATTTGAATAATCGTAGCAGAATAATTGGCGGCAGGATTGATATCGGTGCCTATGAATATAGCGGCACCACCATAAGCATCGACCCGGTTGATTCACTAACGATATGGGATGATGCCTGTATAACCGTTTCATCTCCAATCACTTTATCCAACGGCAAAGTACTGATTATTGAGGATAACGTTTCGGTTTTCTTTGAACCAAACGGCTCTTTATATGTAGAGAATAGTACTCTGGAAACTCGAAACAATATCTCTTTCGTTTCTGAAAACAGCGGGGCAGCATACCATGTAAAATTAAAGGATGCCTCCTCACTGTCGTTCCATGACTCCAGTGCTCTAGGAGTAAAGCTGCAAACGGAAGGAACCTATCTCAGTATCGAGAATAGCATGTTTGTTAACAGCCTTCTTGCCCACAAAAATCAGAGTCTTGATGTCATGAATACCGAGTTCTCCGCTTCCACCCTGGACGCAGTGAATACAGTTGTTGGTAACGATGATATGATGGTGTCCATCGTTGATTCGTATTTCCACGACCAACCTGACTCTACAGCAATAAGAATCTATTCATTCCCAAATTTCAAAATCACAGACAATTTGATATCCAACTACTATACTGGATTATCTTTGTTTGAGTCTGGACATGGAAAGTTCTTCTCACTACAGGGGAACATAATCGAAGGTAACCAATATGGTTATGGAATCCAAGTCTATCACTCGAACGTCGAAATGGATTCACACGGTTCTGTTAGAAACAATTACATCGGCCTGGGAGGGTTGAGAAATTCGAGTATATACCTGGCTGGAAACAAAGAACCACCATACCAATCGTTTAGTAACAACTACTTTGATGAAATGGCTTTCACACATGATAGCTTCCCTAAGGATATCAGGTTCAATTTGATCTATGATAGCCTGCGACCTACCGATGTTTTACTCCGCT
>CAYTKX010000165.1:0-1586 GCA_964438495.1 uncultured Staphylococcaceae bacterium | reverse complement strand
CGGGTACGCGAGGTTCGCAAAGCAAGAGCGGAAGCAGGGCGCAAGGGCGGTAAGGCTTCTAGCCAAAGCAAGCCCGAAGCAAACGTGGAAGCAAACGACAAGCAAAATCGAACCCCGTCCCCGTCCCCGTCCCCGTCCCCGTCCCCGTCCCCGAACCCCATCCCCTCAGATACCGGGGACGCGGGACGCGGCGTGGCCGCCCCCACCGATTCTAGCGATGGCGATGCTGAGCCTGAAAGCGAGCCGGAACCGGAGCCAGAACGCGAAAAGCCGAAAACGCCGCCTGCCATTCTAGCGTTTCGGAGTTCCGCGCATCGCTATCCGGCGAAAAGCTGGTGGAAGCGGGTAGACGCGATTGTAGGTGACGCCGAGCCTGACGTTGAGCGATGGCAAAAGCTCGTTTTCGAGTGGGTTGGCAATGGCTGGAATCCGACGAATGTGAAGGGGATGCTCGACGCCTATCAGAGCGGCGGCATACAACCTGCGAGTCGCGGCTCGCCGAAGAAGCCGACACAATCTGACCGCATCGCCCAGATTGAAGACTGGGTAGCACAAGAGCTAGGGGGTAACTAGTGGCGACAATCAAGACGATCACGAAGGCGGTGGCGCTGGTCGCGCGCAACTGGCCCGACAAGGATTTGGACCTCGCCAAGACGCGCGATCTGTACCAGACCATCCTGGGCGACCTACCAGATGCGGCGGTCATGGCAGCGGTGACTAAGCGCATCGCTGGCGACAACCCGTTTCTGCCTCGGGTAGGGGAGATCCGAAAGCTGTCGCTAGACGTGCTGTTTGAAGACGACGGGCAGCCGACGCCAGAGCAGGCGTGGGGGGTGCTGCTCAAATGGGTGCGTCGGTATGGCAACGCCTACACCATCCCGTACTGGCGTGACGGCAAGCCGGTGGACCCGCCGGAGTTGCCGCCGATGATTCGGCAAGCAGCGGACGACATCGGCGGCATCGGCGCGATTGCCAACAGCGAGTTCCTGGCGGCAGATCGGGCGCGGTTCATCGACGCCTACACGGTGAGAGCGAATCGGCGGCGAGCGCGGTTGGAAGAGTTGCCGGCGGTGACGCAAGCGCGGAAGGCGTTGCGAGCCGAAGCGCGCGAGATAGCGGGCCAGCGGTTGCTAGACGACGCTGGCGAGTTGACGGACGTTGGCGCGGTGTACGCGGGACTGAAAGGGGACAACTAGCATGTATCAAAAAATCATTCTCGTTGGCAACCTTGGCAGCGACCCAGAGCGGCGCGCGACGCCCGACGGGACGCCGGTAACGAGCTTTAGCGTAGCGACCAACAAGCGGTGGACGACAAAGGACGGGCAGCAAGGCGAGAAGACGGTGTGGTTTCGCGTGACCGCGTGGCGCCGGCTGGCAGAGACGTGCGCGAAGTATCTTACGAAAGGCCGGCAAGTGCTGGTCGAAGGCGAGCTGGAAGAGCCGCGCGCGTGGCAAGGCAATGACGGCGAGTGGCGCGCCAGCTTGGACGTGACGGCGAGCACCGTCAAGTTCGTGGGCGGGCGCGATGATGCACCCAGAGATGGTGCAAGCGCACCCAACGCGGGTGCGGTAGAGCCGATAGACAC
>CAYTKX010000164.1:0-1594 GCA_964438495.1 uncultured Staphylococcaceae bacterium | reverse complement strand
ACAGAATATTGGGAAGATTTGGGACTTTAATCTTAACCAATTAGTTATTAGGAATTAGATAAAACTTTGAAATTATTGAGGAATTCCCGACGATAATCCTAATGGTTTGGAAATCTTTTTACACATATTTTGGTGAGTTTACATCATATACAAATACACAGGCAGGTTTGCACACTTTATAACAGGACAAGTCTCGAAGGCTCAAATCCACAATACATATTATACGAGGTGCTTAGTTCATGAAAAAGACCGCTCAAACATATCAGTATAAAGTTGCTGATTCTATACTGGGTAAAACGCAAGACGAATATGCATTTTCTGAAAATGAATATTATCGTATTTATTCATTTTTTGTTACATACTCCATGTGTGGCACACAAAGCGCCAAAAAAAGAACTTTTTCTGATTATGGATGGTCAGTTGAAAACGTAAAGAATACAACGCTTGGAGTGGCGTTAGAAAACGTTCTTAATCTTAATAGAAATCCAGATTTTGTATTTACAGATAAAGATGAATTGGCAATCCAGTTCAATAGTAAAGATTTGCCTGATGGAGCTTTAATGGATGTAGATAAAGAAAGAGCAGTCATTTCCAAAACATCAGAGAAAAACAAATACCTTAAATTATTCTATCGAATTCGAAATGGTTTTGCTCATGGCAAGTTCATACTGCGTTTATCTAGCCAGAATGAAAAAATGGTTATTATTCAAGATGATAATGGACATAATGTAACGGCAAGAATCGTTATAAAACTAAAGACATTGTTAAACTATGTGAATACAGTAGATATCAATGGGTTGACATTATATTCATTAAGACAGGGCTAATAGTAACCATCAAAAAGTAATTGACCTATATCGTTCATTAATGAATTTACATCGATAATGGTGGTCCTATTCCCGAAAATAGGACTTGAATGTAAGTTTTATTTAGCTCACAAGTTAAATTTTTTGACCCATCTTGACCAGTCAGTTACGTAAAACACATAAAAGTGAATTGAAACAACCATTATAAAACTAAATGGAAAGTAAATGGATATTAACAAAATATACTTCGTTATAGGTTGGTTTCAACAACATATAAGGACGTGAACCCTACGGTATTTACTCCGAAAAAAGCCAAAGTCCAAATGTCGTATTGCATAATGAATATATCATTCGACTGCTTTTTTGCTTTTGCTTCTTCTTTAACTTAAAATTTTGTGAAAAATGATTATAACAATGGATAATAAGAGGGTTCTAAAATCTCATCAACGGCACTCTATAAATTAGTAGGGGTGCGCAAATTCTCAATAAGAGTGCGTAAAAATAGGCTAAGGGTGCGCAATTGTATTAAAATAGGTCACCAAACCCATATTGAATGCATAGGTTTGATACAATGTCAGACCTTTTTTATTTGTTGGCAGAAAGGGGAAAATCTCCTATTCGCCAGTTTTGTAGAGACCTGTAGTAGTCAGTTTTTAGGCTATTATTAGGTCTCTTTTTTATTTTCTAATCAACTATTTAACGATTACCCTACTTTTTAACGATTTGAATACTTTTTAACGATTTGAGACAAAAAGGATACAAACATGCTATTTATAGAGTAATTTATA
>CAYTKX010000163.1:0-1596 GCA_964438495.1 uncultured Staphylococcaceae bacterium | reverse complement strand
CGATACATCTCTATCTAAGACTAGACTATCCCTCTATTTTCAACGACATCAGTTACGGTATGCCTCAACAGCTTTGATGGTCTCTTCGAGTTCGTGTTCCGATTGGAAGTTGACCATGAGGTACATACCGTCGGTACCCACCGCATCGAGGAGAGGGACGACCTCTTCGGCTTTCATCTCGACCGCCTGTACACACTTGCCGGCCTCTTTGATCTTCCGGTAGAGCGGATACCAGCGAGGATCTCCCCCTTGGGGAAGTTGGGGACCTGGGGTGAATTCGATGCAATCGAGTTCTTCGATTTCCAGCAGGGCATCCACGGTGCGCAATGCTTCGGGGCCATCGACATGGTAGAGGCTGTAGTCGAGATGTGAGCAGGCCTTCTCGATCGATGGGATGGCGAACTCACGGAACATATCCTCCGATATCAAGGTGGCGAAATCGCACTGGATGAGCGAGGTTCTCCCGCGTGCCCAGACCATGAAGAAGGCGTGGAACATCGCTCCATCCTCATCACTCATGATATCGTAGAAGGTGTCGTAGGCTTGCTTGGCGACGATGTCGATCTCATCGAGCTTTGCCTTCACCCAATCGGGTTCGAGCACCAGATCCATGCAGAGCTCCGATGCACCGCGCAGTTCGGAAAGGACATCCAGGCCGCCGAAGATGGCCGGACTGCCACAGAGGTACTTGCCGTTCGCCCACTGCATGCCCACCCGGGCGAGTTCCTGCAGGTTGTTGTACCACGGATCATCGTCTCTCAGGATGAGTGGACGGTCGTTTTCAGGCGAGATGGGATGGTCGTTGTGAGTGTACCACACCGTATCCTTGCCGAAGTGCTGCTCAGCTCCAAGCATAGGGGCTAAGGTGACCGTTCCCCAATCGCAGTAGGCGAAGGGGATGAGGTCTCCGGGATACACCGCATGGCTCAATGCATACCGCTGTTGTGCTGCCACCATGACTGGATCGAGGTAGAGGTGGTCCCACCTTCCCTGCTCTTCGATCTGCGCCATCTTTTGTTGGATGGCTTGCAGATCGATACCGGGCTCGTCAGCTGTTGGTCGATCGGTGGGAAGATAGCCGTTCCACTTGGAGAGGATGAACCCCTTGCGTTGCCAAAAGTCATCAAAATGTTGTTGTAGTTGTGCCCACTGTTGTTTCCACATGGAAGAAATCTCCTTGTTTTATCCGTTGTTCTTAAGATCCACCTGCACCTCTTCCGCTGTGAGACCACTGAGAACGCCTAAGGCCGATGTTGCGAAGTCGGTGAAAGACGCTGTGCCTTCCACACCAAAATCGAGATGACGAACTTTTTCCATATCCATCTGGGATGTCGAATCCACCAGCTCGGGATAATAGGGAATAGACGCCCCTGAGCGGATGAACAGCGGGAAAGCGGCTAAGGGATAGGCAACCTGTTTGAGCCATCGTTTGCCGGTAAGCTTCTTGCCCGAATAGAGTTCGATCCAGCTTCCTTCGGGGAGATAGATGTCCCTCACTCCCTGGTCGTTCATAATCGGGGCGACGAGGATATCACGTCCGAAGAGGTACTGGTCATCGATATGCCAAACGGTGGGATCATCAGGATAGTCGAGCAG
>CAYTKX010000162.1:0-1602 GCA_964438495.1 uncultured Staphylococcaceae bacterium | reverse complement strand
TTTACTCATTAAATAATATTAACATATCTCTTTATTAACTTCTAAAGCTTTAAACGAAGGTCGTTATGAAGTAATAACCAAACAGTTTCATAAAACTAAATCAACGCATTGGTTTTCAGGTGAGAATCATCCTTTAAGTGGGTTGCGCACTAATATAGAAGATATTTACGCCTGGTATGAGCGGCTTGCGCTCCTTATGCCTGATTTAGTGTTTATTATTGAAAAAGTCGCTATCAGCGGTCCACCCTGGAAAACAGTGGCAATGCTTGAATGGACCGATACCTTAACTGACCGCGAAGGGAAAGTCTATAGTAACCGCGGTGTTCACGTTATTAGGATTGCCTGGGGGAAAGTAATTAGCCTTGAAGTATTTTGCGACACGAAGTATTTACTTGGTTACTTTGATTCACTCGTCAAAAGTGGGGAAAGTGTTGCAAAAATGCCCCCAATTGTTACTAAAGACTAGCGTTATTTATATTTTTATTTAATAAATGTAATTGTTAAGATGCGCGGTTTATAAATAGTGCAGGAGCGAATAATCCCGGAAGTTGCTTTGTAACTATGCTCAACGGTGAGTTCACTACTACTTAAAAGGCGACCCGTGTTTTCTCTTGTTACTTCGAAAGTATGGGTTTTACAATCACCGACGGCTACACTAGCAAAGGTGTAATTTAAGGGTGACAAACTATTACGCTGGTCTCGGATTCTTACTTTAAAGTTAGCGCTATCGGTCGTTGAACTTGCCGTCACTTCAACGCTTATCTTAAATGAGTGGTAACCAAGATCTTTAAAGACTTCAAAGTTAATATCGCGTCTTATGTGATGATTAATGTTTTCACTAAATAGGGCGAACCATGGACCATAGTTTTGATATTCAAAGTTACTATTTTTTGATTCGCGATCTTCTCTAATTGTTAAGGTGGTCATTACTTTATCGATGTTTTTATTTAAATAGCCTAAATAATCACTGTGATAATTAGGAAGACTTAAAAGATTAAAGCGGGGACTAAAGCCGACAAAGCGGGCACTATCTTCCGTTGTTTCTAAAAATTTAACCTTGGTGTTTTCACAAGGTCTCAATTTTCCTCTAAAAGTATATATAAAGGTATCTAAACATACCCTATTTTACCCTTGATGGATTCATAAACCTGTGTTATTGAATCGATTAAATAATTAAAAATATATACTAATCTCCATTTATAAATATATAATCTTCAACAGTGATTTCATTAATAGAAACTTCATTAATAAAGTAATCCTTATGCTTTGCATATCTATCTGTAATGAAATGTAATTTCTTATTAGTTGAACCTAAAAGAATTCTTTTTTCATCAAGTTTTGATTCAATAAATGGTCCATCAATAATTAAATCTACTGATTCTATTAATTCATCATCTAACTCTTTAATGTTTTTGCCAGTAAACATAATTATACCTAACCCCATTTTTCTAATCTCTTGATTAAAAACATGAAGTTCTTTTTGTAAAGTAGGTTCTCCACCACTTAATGTAACACCTTCAATATCGTATTTTTCTTTAGCCTCTTTAACAATATTTAGTAACTCTTCTAAAGTAACTATATTTCTTGGTTCTAAAGATTGTA
>CAYTKX010000161.1:0-1611 GCA_964438495.1 uncultured Staphylococcaceae bacterium | reverse complement strand
ATTTTTAAAACGATCTGCGGTATTAATATCATCATTATAATCAGCGTATAACTTACGAATAAAACCATTATCTTTAGTGTAATTGAAATTACTAGTATCAGCAGGGTGCTCAGGGTCAATAGCGTCTAAATCCCAATTCCGGTCAATAATTTTATAAATATAACGATGCGTATCGTTGTCATAATTATATTCATTATGATCTTTTATCTTTGTATAAAGGAAACCAAGTAAAGCATCGCCACTTTTTCCATTAACGCCAGCGTAATAATTACTAACTTCAGCATCAGTAGAGTTCGTCATATTGATGTTAGTGGGCATTGGTGTTGCTGCAGACACTTTTGCTATATCTTTACTACGAAAAGCGTTAATGCTTGTGCCTACTAATAAGGCGGCAATAATTGGTAATAGAAATTTTCTTTTCATAAGTCACTCCAATCTTCGCAAGTAAAACGATGTTAAATTAAATAATTTAACTTTGCGAGTGTATACCTATAATACTATTTTATAAATAAAATACCACAAATAAATGAAAATTGCCTTTTTACCTCTCTTTTAGTGGGTAAAATAATGCCACCTAACCGGAAGAAGGGGAGGGGTAAGGTATAATATAGGGTGAAAGAGAGGTACTTTATTATGTTTATTTCAAAGTTTAGAGTTGACCCTAAAAGCCTAAGTAAAACTAGTGTTTACACGCTGAGTGACGGTCATAAAATACCAGTTATTGGTTTTGGTACATGGCAAGTAAAAGACGGAGATGAAGCTTATTCTAGTGTCTTAGAAGCATTGAAATCAGGTTATATTCACATTGATACTGCCGCGGTATACGGTAATGAAGAAAGTGTTGGCAAAGCGATTAAAGATAGTGGAATACCACGAGAAAAACTATTTATTACGACCAAACTTTGGAACACAAATATTACGTATGAAGATGCTTGTAACGCAATTGAAGAAAGTTTAAGAAAATTAGATTTAGAGTATGTTGATCTATTTTTAATTCATTGGCCAAATAGTAATGTGTTCCGTCCTTTTTATGAAAAACGCAATCAAGAAGTGTATCGAGCGTTAGAAGAGGCGCATTTTGCAGGTAAAATCCGCTCGCTTGGTGTTTCTAACTTTATGCCTCATCATTTAGAAACGCTACTTAAAACAGTTAGAGTTAAACCGGTTGTGAACCAAATTCTCATTAACCCAAGTGATCAACAAGAAAAAGTGGTCGCTTTTAATGAAAAGCATAACATTCTGACAACCGCATATTCTCCTCTTGGCACTGGTAAATTATTTAATATTGATTTACTCGCGGAAATTGCTAAAAAATACAATAAAACTGTCGCCCAAGTTGCCCTTAGATGGAGTCTTGAACATGGCTATAATCCGCTTCCCAAATCAGTAAGACCGCGCCGAATAAAAGAAAATCTTGAAATCTTTGATTTCTCACTAAGTGAGGAAGATATTAAGGCGATTGATACTTTAAAATGGATGGCTGGAAAAGCAGCAGATCCTGATACTGTAAATTGGTAAAAAGAACTTTTCAATATCTTCATTTTCTTCACTAATTTAATTTACGGTTAGTGTTTCATTATTATTTATATTTGTTATAATATTTTCACTTAT
>CAYTKX010000160.1:0-1619 GCA_964438495.1 uncultured Staphylococcaceae bacterium | reverse complement strand
GTTGACTAATCGTTTGGTCAGTAATACTTAGTTTTTGCCGTGTTGCTTCTAAAAAGGTTTTTAATTCCCCGATTTGCATCACGGTTAAGTCATATATACTTTTATGATTAATCTTAACGGCTAAAGCTTCGTTATTAAGGCGCATTCCATTACAGGCGGTACATGTCGTATCCCGCATAAACTTTTCATAATATTCACGCATTTGATCGCTCACCGTTTCTTGATAAAGCCGTTCAATCCGCGCTTTCACGCCTTCAATCTTTCCTTTACGGTGAATCGTGTTGCCGTTTACAGTAATAATTTTAAAGTCATGATTAACTTGACTACCATTTAAGATAATTTGCCGATGTTCATTACTTAATTCTTTAAACGGAACGTGCATCGGAATTTTATAATAATCACAAAGTTTTACAAACTCTTGCCATTCAATGTTTTGGGTACCAACAATGTTTTTATGATATTCCACTGCCCCTTCACTAAGGCTTAAGCTCATATCGGGCACTAAAATATTAATATCGACTTCCCGCTTAATCCCTAAACCGCGACATTCTTTACAAAAGCCCATTGGAGCGTTAAAACTAAAAAGGCGTGGTTCAAGCCGCGGGACACTAAAGCCACAAATATGGCATGAATTATGAGCCGAAAACATCACTTCTTCATTATTAAGTAATAAAGTAATATAACCATGACCATAATCAAGCGCTGTTTTAATGCCTTCAAAAATACGCGACCGATTGTCATCTTTTAACACAACACGGTTAATAACAAGGTCAATATCATGGCGTTTATTTTTATCAAGTTCGCTAACTTCGTCTAATGATTTAATTTCTCCATTAATCCGGATTCTTAAAAATCCTTCTTTAGCGATCTTTTGTAATGTATCTTTGTGCGTCCCTTTTTCGGCCTTTACAAGCGGGGCTAAAATTTGCACTCTTGTCTTTTCGGGATATTCAAATACTTTATTTAATATTTGTTCGGGAGAGAAAGATTGAATTGGAATATGGTGTGTTGGACAGTAAGGAACGCCAATGCGCGCATATAAAAGTCGTAAATAGTCATAAATCTCGGTAATGGTCCCAACGGTTGAACGCGGGTTATTACTCGTTGACTTTTGTTCAATACTAATCGCAGGACTTAAGCCTTCAATTGAATCAACATCAGGTTTAGCAACACTGCCTAAAAATTGCCGAGCATAACTACTTAAACTTTCAACATAGCGTCTTTGCCCTTCGTTATAGATCGTATTGAGCGCTAAAGTGCTTTTTCCACTTCCGGAAAGACCAGTAAAAACGACCAATTTATTTTTCGGAATGGTGACATTGATGTTTTTAAGGTTATTGTCCCGTGCACCTTTTATAATAATGTAGTCTTTTTTATTCATACCCCTAATTCTACCTTATTTTAACCGTTTCTTTCAATAAAATGGCTTATCTTTATATATCACTACTTTTTTTAAAAAAATAATTTATAATAACACTAGTCGGGACGTAGCACAGCTTGGTAGTGCGCTACCTTGGGGTGGTAGAGGTCGTGAGTTCAAATCTCATCGTTCCGACCATTTTTTTGAAATTCCCCCCAAAAGTTTGCCCACGTGTTGCGGTAAAATAAAAGGGGGATTT
>CAYTKX010000159.1:0-1635 GCA_964438495.1 uncultured Staphylococcaceae bacterium | reverse complement strand
ATGAAAAGGCAGTTTACAACTAAAATCTAATTATTAATTTATTCAACTTCTGGTGGTACTTCACCAAATTGCCACATCGCTCTAAAATCATCAAGTTGTTCAGGGGTTAAGTTATAGAAATCATAAGCACTCACTCTTTCAACATCAAGATAAAGTGTATCAAGTAAATCTAGGATATTAGTCTTTTCGTCAGTCACTTCTACTGATGTCATGCTATTTAGATCTAATAGGAAATCATGAGTCATAATTTCATCAAAGAATAATGTTACTGAAGTATCGATTAAGTCTTTATTAGTTTCCGTTAAGACTATATCTAAAGAAAGAACTATTTGAATTAAAAGAGATTCGTTAGCTTCATATAAATCACTCATGTTCGCAAACTCATAGAAAGCATCATTAGTCTCTAAAGCATTACTGAAGGCAATTTCTACAGTTATTGCGTTCTTTAATAACGTCTTAATACTTGGGGTAATATCCGTAATGAAGGCTTGATAATCTTCTAGAGTAACAACATTCATTTCCATACTCGAAAAGAATAAATTGCTAAACCCAACATTTAGAATAAACTCAGCGATAATGTCAATTTCCGCATTGGTTAACTCTGGTAGAATCATATCATGATAAGTAAATATTTGTGACCCAATAACCCTTAATGCTTCACTTTGAACTTTAACATCTTCCCATTCCGGTGCAATTTCAATTAAGTCAATGATATCTAAAGCAACCTTTCCGTTTGTTTCTACAAAGTAGTCAAATATTTCATTGCCATATTTAGTAATGATATCGTCAATTTCTTTATAAATATTTTGATTCGCTAATAAAGTAATGACACTACTAATTGAAGATTCATCAGCCCCACTAAGTTCCATCATCTTGGTGATAACTTTTTCTGAAACTAGTTGAATTTGTGTTTCAAATGTCGGTGTATTAACTGCTTCAAGTGCAGCAATCTTTAAAACGTGTTCGGTAGTGAAATCTTTCTTAAAGTTTCCAAGATAAACGATTAATTCTACTATCTTACGGTAATCATAAGTATCTCCACTATAGTTATAGTATGGATCATAAGTACCAGGAATAATCATACCATCAATGATTGCTTCTAACTCTTCAATCATCGTTACATCAATATCATCTAATAGTTCTAACATTAAATCCACCGATAGATTAGTTATAGTTCCTAATGAACTGGCAAACCCAACCATTTCAGTTGGATTTAAATCAAAAGTATTATTTAAAACAACTACTAAAGCTAAATACATGTCTTCAAACTCTTCTGTGGTCGGAAGTGTATCTCTAAATAAGCCAACCAATTCATTCTTAAGGATGATTGCTTCTTGAGGACTTGCTATGCCGTTAACCACTAAAGTATTTAAGGCATTAATGAAATCTTCATCCATATGAACATATAAATCTAATAAATAATCAATTGTCACAGTGAGTGAAGTACGTAAATCTTGTTTATTTTCTGTAAAAGTAAGTTGAATTGCTTCTATCATTAAAACTTTATCTTCTTCTTGTGCGATCATTGCTTCAGCATAGCCAATATTTTCATTAAAGTTTCTTAAGTCATCTATCAAATCAAACGAATTTTCAAATATAGTCAAGAATGAATTATCTTCAACACTAAAGGCAGTT
>CAYTKX010000158.1:0-1638 GCA_964438495.1 uncultured Staphylococcaceae bacterium | reverse complement strand
CTGGAGCAGCCGACGGGAATCGAACCCGCACGGTTAGCTTGGGAAGCTAAAGTTCTACCACTAAACTACGGCTGCGTGCTCTTTATTATATAATACTTCTTCCGAAAATTGATAAAAGATTAATGTAAAAGAAATCGTTTTTTTATTTCCCTTAGAAAGTTAATTCGTAATATTATAGCGGTGCTTAAAAAGATAGCAACAGCGATACTTATCGCGACAATCATCGCCCACGAAAGAGTTTCTTCTTTACGGAAGTATAAGGAAACTCCAGCAAAGATTATAGCAATGACTAAAAAGATAATAAGCGGGAATACATTTTGTTTTTGCCGTGATATATTAGAGAAAAATAAGGTTGCAGTTGTAATAAGCCCCGCGCCGACAACCATTGCCGCTACTTCAATACCCGGCCACTTAGGAAACACTAAATAAACAATAACAACCATAATTGTCGTATGAATTGATGACTTAACAGCAATACTTGTGCGATTATTCTCAATAAGCGTTGGGGTAAAAACAAATGACCAAACCATCCATAAACCCCATACAGCTATCGCACTCCAAGCTGGACCCTTAACGAGTATATTTACAGTCACACTTGCAATCGCCGCGAAAAGAAAAGGCCATTTTGCCCAGTAAATAGCGTTGCGTCTTAAATCACGCCTTATGTTTTTTGCGGGATACACGACTTTTATGTTCATATAAAGCACTCCCTTCTATTTCAATTTCTAAACCATCTTTTGCTAGTAATCGATAAAGCTCTTCTTCAAAAGAAGGATCTTTTGTACTCTTGGTGATTGTAAGTGTTGAAACATCTTCAAAAGTAATAAGAGTGGTTGCCGCTCGGTTCGTTGCCGGGGGTCCAAGGACAAAATCAAAACTATCAATATATTCTTTAAAGTGATGCGGAGCTTTAACAACGCCGACATTACTAAAGGTCGTCGTAAAGATTGCTTCGCCAAGTAAACCGTAGACGAGTTTAGCAACCGGGGTTTTAATAAATAAGGGAATAAAACGTAATCCTTTATTCATTCGGTGCGCGGAATAGGCCATCTCACTCATTTTTTCATGCGTTGTTTTAGTCGCTAGTTGTTCTTTAACCAGTGGTAAAAGTTCTTCAATGTTTGTAATGTTATCAATATTAACACGAATACCTGCGTAAAGAGCAAAGTTAGCAAGCGTATTTGACGGATAAAATTTCCGCATATCAACCGGTAATTGAATCGAAATATCGCCTTCACTCGCGTCAGTAGCGTATTTACTTGCTAGTAGTAATAAGGCTAAGATATAAGCAGTGACAGTAACATCATAACTTTTAGCGACCCGATAAAGTTCCCCGCTATTCATTTTAAAATGTAAGATTTGCGTGGGCCGAATATTTGCAATACGGCCACTCATTTGTAAGGCTTTACGTTCTTTAAAGCCACTTGCCTTCGTTGCGGTTGTCATTTTAAAGTCATTAGCGTCTTCACCAAGGCGCGGCACTTCATCGATATCTAAGATTGCGGGGTGATTAACTTTTGGGGCACCCATTAATTCTAAATAAGTCGCGACTAAGGTTTGTAAAAAAACAAGGCCACCCCGTCCATCGGTTAATGTGTGGAAAAATTCAACACTAATGCGGCCTTTATAATATAAGAC
>CAYTKX010000157.1:1082-1646 GCA_964438495.1 uncultured Staphylococcaceae bacterium | reverse complement strand
CAGCCCTGGACTCGGACCCGCCATAAGGCCCAATGATGCCCAGCACCCGCTCTCGCTCCTCCTTGGCCCAATCGTCTAGGGTTGCCATAGTCACCTCCCTATCCCTAGCGTACCTAGCGTCACGCCTATACTATCACATCCCACCCCGCTTGTCAAGGCCCTTATCGGCCAATCTTCCTGGCCGAACGAGGCGTTACCCGATACCAGCGGGCGTCCACTTGGTCGAATTCCAGTTCCGCCACAATACCCGATGCCCCCAACCCCGCGGCGATGCGCAAGGCGGCCTGCGCATCAGTAGGCCCAAGGCGCGGCTTGGCCGTCCGCAGATACACGACACACGCCCGCCGACCGTCTGGCACAACATATAGTTCCATGTTACCCCCTTTGCCCCAAGGTCCCGCCTCGCATCGCCCGAATCTCGCGCCGCATCGCAAAGGCCCGCCCAATCAGCGGAGCCACTGGCCCGCCGCTGCACCAGTGTGCCGCCGCCTCACCCGCCGCCCAGCTAGACCCCCCATAGTCCCGTTGTGCCCGCACCACGTTAGCCGCCTCGCCCGCCGACAT
>CAYTKX010000157.1:0-1072 GCA_964438495.1 uncultured Staphylococcaceae bacterium | reverse complement strand
GTTCGCCCTAGTTACCCCCCCCTTGCCGTCACCACGCCGTCGCGATCAACCCCCATAGCACGCCCATACTCGGCCTGCTCGATCAGGTCCGCGGCCAAGTTCCCGCCGCGGAACCGCGTCAGTATAACCCCACGCGGCCCGTCTTGTGCCAGCGTCGCCCGCCACACCCGATAGCCCATCCATGCCGCCAGCAGCGCCACGTCACGGGTACGATACACTAGCCCCCGACGTTGCCAACCCCGCCGATGCGCCGTGAACCGCATCGTTTGGCGCTTCCATCGCACTGGCCCCAACACCGCGCCGTCCCAAACCGGCATCACAAGCCGCTCACCACTGATCGTTAGCCTTTCCATAGTCACACCCCCCGCTCCAGCAGCCACAACTGCGCCACTACCGTTGCCCCCCGCGAACGGCGATCAAACCCCGCCGCTCGGATATAATCAGTATCCCACCCGTCCACTTCAGCCGCAGCGATAGCCCGCCGAACCGCCGTATACGCTGTGTTCGCCGCCGCCTCATAGCACGCCGACCACGGTCGGCCATCCGTTGTGATAGGCCGCCGCCCCGTCTCGTCAACAATCGTTATGTCGCTTTGCACCCAATCCTTTGCCATAGTCGCCCCCTTCCCGCGTTCCCGCCGTCACGAGTATAATACCACACCCCCTAGCCCCTGTCAAGCACCCACGGCCAATGCGCGGCGGGTGCCGTATAGTGGACGCCCGCGTCTACCATATACGGCCAACACGCCAGCGTCGCCGCCAGTATCGCCTCGTCAGGACTATCCGCAACCCCCGACGCGCACCGCTCATAGTCCCGCGATAGCATCACCGGCAACGGGTACCGATCAGCAACCCAAACCCAACCGTCGCCGTCAAATTGACGGGCCAAGTCCACGTACACGCGCCCCCCCTTGACCGCAAAAGATAGTGTTGCCATAGTCACGCCCCCTTGTCCTGCTCGCCGCCGATGCGGTCCACTTGGCACCGGCAAAACACCGTCGTCGCAACCGGTCGCCGCCGCGTCGTCGCCGTCGCCCCGTCGTCGCCGTCCCCGCCGTCGGCCTTGACCTTGA
>CAYTKX010000156.1:0-1670 GCA_964438495.1 uncultured Staphylococcaceae bacterium | reverse complement strand
CACACATACTTATGTTAAAACTAAATATAAAGATTTACTGGCTGCTGCAGCGATGAACGGTAATTCCGTCTATGAAAATGAACTCATCAAACTATCCAATCTTAAAGCCGTTAGAAATCAATCTAAATCCCACGTCTCTATTCAATATCTTTTTAGAACTTATTGGGATGCATTCTTTGCTGAATTTAAACATAAACTACGTCCTACAATCATCAAAAATGTTGAAGCGATGATAGCTTGTAAAGACTTATCCAAAGGTTATCTCTTCTATGAATGTACCTCTTGTGATAACTATCACCTCACTGGTCTTTCTTGTCATTCTCGCTTTTGTCCTTCCTGTGGCCATAAATACCGTGATGAACGCTCTATAGAAATCCAAAAGAAACTATTAAATGTACCTCATCGTCATTTTGTCTTTTCTGTCCCTTTTGATATGAGACCTTATTTTTGGAAATGTCGTCAACTCTTTGATTGCTTATTCCAAACGGTTAATCAAGCTTTAACCATGTCAATTAGACATTCCAAACGTGATCATCAAACCGATGTGCGTTTAGGTTTTATTTCCTTCTTACATACTTCTGGTAGACCCTTAAATCTGCATCCACACCTACACGTTTTATTGGCTGAACAAACCATTGATAAAACCGGTAAATCTAAACCCATGTTTTTCTTTCCTTTTGAACGCTTAAGAAAAACATTCATGTACTTACTCTTAACCAACGTCTCCAAATGTCTAAAACTTTTTGCTACCAAATCTTTATATCATGACTTTAATAAACTCAGAACCAAACTAATCAAACAATATCAAAATGGTTTCTATGTCAATGGTCCGAAAATCAGTGAAGAAAATACCTTCTATTCTTCAAAAAAAATTGCTGATTATATTTCCAGATATGCTTCTCATCCACCAATCGCTGAATCAAACATCTTGTCGCTTGATGAAGAAACCCATCAAGTCACTTGGGTTTATACGCCTCATGAAGATCCCGCTCATCCGATAAAGATAACTGAGCCTGTATTTTCTTTTATTAGGAAGCTTATCAGACACATTCACGATTACCGTTTTCATCAGCTGAGATACTATGGTTTCTATGCCAATCGTTCCTTAAGATCTGCACATAAAGTCAAAATGGTGTCTGCTATTTCTATTCATATTGCTCAATCTCGTCTCAAATGGCGTATACTATTATTAAAGACCTTTAAGTTTGATCCACTCATTTGTTATTGTGGTTCAAAGATGGTTTTAAATCTTAAACATTCATATCTAAATCATAATAAGGAGTACATATCTGATGCCTAAATTCTTTTCTACTGTTACTGTTAAGCTATCTGAAGATGAGCTTAAATCCGCTTATCAAGAATATTTATCACATCCCATGTGTGATGTGATGAATCCTATGTCTTTTAACGCTTTTAAAAAAGTGCCTAATCTCAATGTTTATGTCGATATGAAATGTTTAAACTGTCATCATGAATTGCGTACCCACTTTGGTGATTACGCACTTGATATGGAAGATTTTACCACGCCTTTCCCGCTTGACTGGTGTCCCAATTGTGGCCTGCAACATCTTATTCCTAAAGATATCTATAACAAGTTAACTTTAAATGTTTTGAAATAAGTTTTTGATCGTTATCTGTTTTAGTCTCTTTCCTGAGATTTTTTCTTGTTA
>CAYTKX010000155.1:0-1674 GCA_964438495.1 uncultured Staphylococcaceae bacterium | reverse complement strand
CGACTGCGACGGATACTCTGGAGAATAAGCAGAACTCTATGGGTTTGAGACAATCTAAAGAAACTCCCATAAGAGCAAAATCCAGTGTTAGAAGCCAATCCGATCAGACTCATAGCAGAAGCAGTCTCCAACAGCAGAGAAGCAAGATTCCCAAACGAGATAGTATTGAGATGCCAAAAGTTTTTACATGGCATGGTGCGGGGTATAATCACCAGATCCAGTTGGCTCCGGGTGATTCTATTTTTGTTTATGCAAGGTACAAGCCTTTTTTGATCGGTGCGGATTCTACCCACATCAGTATTAGATGCAACGATGCCTACAATCCGGAAAGGGCAATTTCGTTATTTGGACAAGGTATTCCCCTAGTTGTTACGGATACTCCAACGGAAACCCAAGTCTCAAATATTGTTCTGGCAGATACACTATGGAGTTGCCCGCAAATTGAAGTTAAATCCAGCGTTCAGGTAAGTCCCCAAGCAAGACTTACGATTCGTCCCTATAAGGACGCAGTATCAGTGCAATCTGATTCAACCTGTGGCTTTAATGTGTCTGGTGAATTGCATGCAAGACGATCGCTTAACCAATTGTATGGCGTGTCTTTTGCGGGAGTTGATTCTCTGGCAAGTTGGAAAGGATTCGTTTTCGAGAGTAATCTAACCGGTGAGTCAAGGCTGGATAGTCTGACCATCATCAATACAAATGATTATTCAAGGTTTGAAGAGGGTGGAGGGGCAATTCACTCCAATGACTACCATAGTATACTGCTAAACAATGTAGATATTGAAAGCAGTCATTCGCAGCACAAGGGGGGGGCAATATATCTCAACAATGGAATGGTTCAATTATCTGAGTGTAGTATTACTAATGGTACTGCCCTCAAGGGTGGAGCAATATCAGCTATTGGAAGTGGATCAAAACTATCCATAAATGGCTCTACCTTTAGCAGCAACCAGGCTCAACAATCTGGAGGATTTTTGTTTGCTGAAGATGCCAATATCTCAGTTTATGCATCTCAGATAGCAGAAAACTCAGCAGCAGAAGGTGGTGCTATTTCGGTTATTGGCAGCGAAGCAGAATTATCGATGTATGAGACTACGTTCAGCAGCAATGCTGCCCAAGAAATTGGGGGAGCCGTATATCTCGATAGTGCCAATGCAAGCTTAATGGAATCGACCTTTATTGGCAACGAATCCATATATGGCGGAGCAATAGCCATTGTTGGAGATCAGAGCAATGTAGCTATTTCTCAAGGTGTGTTCAATGATAATGGCGACTCACCTGAAACTGCTAATTATAGCTGCAATGGTGGTTCTATCTATCATGCTGGTGGTCAATTAACTATTCATGATGGAACAAGTTTCAACTTGAATAGAGGATTATCCGGAGGTGCCATTGCTTTGGCTGGTGCAACTGCTTCATTATCTGTTGAGAATGTTTCTTTCAATCAAAACACGGCTTCAAGTAAGGGAGGTGCCATTTCCTCTGCAGCAGGCTCGGTTGTGGTTCAAAACTCGACCTTTGAAAACTGCTCAGCGAGTGAGTTTGGCGGTGCCATTGCCATGTTTGACTCCGATTACATATTGTCCCGTAACCAATTTGTAGATTGTCGTGCGGATTCGCTTTCAGGTAAGGGAGGCTCTATCTACATTCAGAGCGATTCTGCGAAATCCGGTA
>CAYTKX010000154.1:0-1682 GCA_964438495.1 uncultured Staphylococcaceae bacterium | reverse complement strand
TTGACCAAGACACAAGCGGAGTTTTAATGTTTGCGAAAAGTGTCGAAATCCAAAATGCTTTTCAAAAAGTATGGAATGATATTGTTGCCAAAAGAGGATATTACGCCATTATCAAAGGCAGCCCATTAGAAGAAAAAGGTATCATTAAATCTTATTTACATAAATCAAAGACTAACGAAATGTACAGCGGACACCGCACTAAAACGGGAAAGTTTGCCGAGACCCATTATAAAATCATTAAAAAAGGTGAAGTTTATTCACTTGTGGATATTAATATTCTAACAGGACGTAAAAATCAAATTAGAGTGCACTTAAAAGACTTAGGCTTCCCAATTGTCGGTGACAAAAAGTATGACGGCGAAAGATCACCAATTAAAAGACTTTGCCTACACGCTTATGAATTAAAGGTCAAACATCCAATAAGTGGTAAAATGCTGAACTTTAAAGCAAACATGCCCAAAGAATTTAATGACATATTAAAATAAGCGGAAATTATTATATAATGATACAATAGTAAAGATGAGGTACTAATATGGGTAGAAAAGCACGGGAACAAGGCGTTCCAATCATAACATTATGGAAATTGACACTTAAAAACATATTTTCAATTGTTTACTTTGCAATAGTTGGATTGTTGTTAAGCATTGTTTACACAAGATTTTTAGTAAAACCAAGCTTTACGGCTAGTGGAAACATCGAAAATATAGGCGGTGTATCGTATACGTTAATGCCAAGGATTGTTACGATCGTAACTGAACCGGAAACATTGGATAGAGTGGTCGATTTTTTAGAAATAGCTGAGGAAGAGAAACCATCCAAAAAATCAGAAATTAAAAGTAATCTCACTATTGCTAATTATAATTCAACTACAATGAAGATTAAGGTTTCATACCGTGGTGGTAATAGCGAACAAGTACTTTTAATTATTAATAGTGTTATTGATGTAACAATTGAACGCTTTATTGAAGAAAGTCCTGCTAATGAAGGGAAGATAATTAAGCAAAGAACGCCAATTAATGCTACTTCTGCCGGCTTATCAAACACGATTATTTTTGGAGGATTTGTTGTATTAGGAGCAATATTTGGAGTCGTTATTGGTGTTGGCACGGATCTATTAAAGCGAAAACTATATTTTGAAAGTGATGTTCAAGAATATGGGCTCCCATATAATTTCATGCATTTAAATCGCAAGAAAAAAGATGAAACACCAATTTTAGAAAATAAAGCATTTATTGATGGTATTGTTGTACTTCAAGATCGCTTGGAAGGATCATCACGTCGTACAAGAACAAATGTCATTGGTGTTGTAAATCTTGGTTATGAAACATATAACGTTTTACCAGGCCTCTTAGCGGACAACACTTCCACTGTTGGCCTAAAGTCACTTATTATTGATTTAGACTTTGAACATCCTTCTATTCATAAACTTTATAACATTGAAAGTAATGAAGGAATTACTAATGTTTTACTAAATAAAAAAGTGAAACCATTACAAGTGAAAGATAACTTATTTGTAATTACAACGAAAGAATATGCTTACCCTGCACGCTTTTTAAAAGATGAAAGATTAAAAGATTTAATTCGAACATTTGCAAAAGAATTTGATTATATTTTTATTAACGTTCCGGTTAATGATTATTACGCATCATTACTCTTTAACTTTGAATTGATTGATATGCTAT
>CAYTKX010000153.1:0-1687 GCA_964438495.1 uncultured Staphylococcaceae bacterium | reverse complement strand
TGCAAAAGGCGCAAAAGCCACGCCAGCTTCACTTTGCGCCTTGGCAGCGGCGTTAAGTGCTGAGGAGAGTCATGGCACAGAATCCGTTTTATGTTTACGCGCTTAAGGATCCAAGACAAAAGCCGGCCAAGCCGTTTTATATCGGAAAGGGCACGGGAAATCGTGCATATGAGCATCAGAATGAAGTATCTGATTCAGATAAGAGCTATGTAATTCAAGAGATTCATGATGCAGGGTTAAAAGTCTTGCATACGGTTATCTCAGATAACCTCACGGAAGAACAAGCTTTAAAAATTGAGGCGGAGCTAATCTCAGCATTTGGTATTCGCTCTCAAGGCGGTCTACTTACAAATCGAATCCGCCCAAATCCAGAAAACATTTCCAAAAAGGTTACTGTCAATATTCCAGAAGGGTGCTACGAAAAAGCACAGATGGGATTAGATTTTATAAAGTCAGCAATAATGGAACTTGCAAAGGCTAACCCTTCAGGTATCAAAAATTCAGATGCAGCCAAATATCTTGGGCTTCAATCCGATTATGGCGGTGGCTCTAAAGACTATCTTAGCTACAGTGTACTGGGCATTTTAATGAAAGAAGGTAAGATGGTTCGCAATGAAAAAAAGAAGCATGTTGCGAAATCTGAGTAAAGCACTTAACAAGCGCATGTTGCCGGACTGGCTTTCCGCTGCGCTCCAAACCAGCCGCAAATGCGGGCGTTGTGCAAACGAACAAAACGAATCCTGCGTATTTTTTCGGCAGAACCAGTGGCTTCAATAGAAGGATATTTCAATGCTTCAACAGAAAATGATCGAACGCTTTAAGGAAGCTTGTCATGGGGATGAACGAATAATAGCAGCATTGATGTTCGGCTCATTTGCTATCGGAGAGGGTGACGCGTTCTCTGATATCGAATTCGCAGTGTTCATCCAGGATGAGTCTTTTGAAAACTTCGATCAGCGCTCGTGGCTTAATGCCATAAGTCCGGTTGCAGCTTACTTTCCGGACGACTTCGGCCACCACACCGCACTTTTTGAAAACGGCATTCGCGGTGAATTCCATTTCATGCGAAAATCGGACATACCGGTCATTTCCACTTGGCAAGGCTATGGGTGGTTTCCCTCGCTTGAGGCGGCTGTTTTGTTGGACCGATCAGGAGAGTTGTCAAGGTATGCAAGCGCTCTCGTGGGCGATCCCCCGATACGTGAAGGCGCGCCGCTGGTGGAAGGGCTTGTGTTGAACCTCATCAGCCTGATGCTCTTTGGGGCCAATCTTTTAAATCGGGGAGAGTATGCTCGCTCCTGGGCTTTGCTCAGCAAAGCACATGAAAACCTGCTCAAGCTGGTTCGCCTCCAAGAAGGGTCAACAGACCACTGGCCGACACCTTCACGCGCGCTGGAAAAGGATGTCTCGGAGGACTCGTATAATCGCTACCTGGCATGTACAGCCAGCGCAGAACATAGAGCACTATGTGTAGCCTATCATGAAACGTGGAAGTGGAGCCGAGAATTGTTCAAGAGTGTTGCTGAACCTTTAAATATAGATCTTCCGAGAACTATAATTGCGCAGGCACAAAGGTTGCTCGATGTATCTGCAACACCGCACAACAAGTAAATCCAGCGGACGCATAAAAAGGCGCCGCTGATTTTGACGTTTTCCTTTTCCAGCTCCTTCATACGCGCCATGAGCG
>CAYTKX010000152.1:0-1706 GCA_964438495.1 uncultured Staphylococcaceae bacterium | reverse complement strand
CAAGCTAAAAATCATGAACTGATTAGTGAAACCGTATCTAGTGATCAAATCGCTGATATTGTCTCAAAATGGACTCACATTCCAGTGACTAAACTACTTCAAGCTGACCGTGAAAAGCTGCTTCATCTACAAGATGAAATGTCTAAACGCGTAATTGGACAGGATCATGCATTAAAATTAGTTAGCGAAGCCATTATCAGACAAAGAGCAGGCATAAAAGATATGAATAGACCAATTGGTTCGTTTATGTTTTTAGGTCCAACTGGTGTCGGTAAAACAGAGGTAGCCAGAAGTTTAGCAGAAAACTTGTTTGATGATGAATCTCATATCATAAGATTAGATATGAGTGAATATATGGAACGCCATAGTGTTTCCAGGTTAATAGGTGCCCCACCAGGATATGTGGGTTACGATGAAGGCGGGCAATTAACTGAAGCTGTTAGAAGAAAGCCTTATTCAATCGTTTTGCTTGATGAAATTGAAAAAGCCCATCCCGACGTATTTAACATTCTCTTACAAATCTTAGATGATGGAAGACTAACTGATAACCAAGGACGAACCATAGACTTTAAAAACACCATTATCATCATGACTTCTAACCTAGGTTCGCAAGAACTATTGTCGGGTGGGGAAAACGGTATTGAAAAAGTCAAAACTCTAGTTAAAGAAACATTCAAACCAGAATTCATTAATAGACTGGATGATATTATTATCTTTAACCCATTAAACTTTACTGTCCAAGTGAAAATTGTTGATAAGATGTTAAATGATCTTTCAAAACGTCTAGAAGATAGAGATATCCATATCGAATATTCAGACGCTTTAAAGAAACATGTTTTACAACAATCTTATTCGATTGAATATGGGGCTAGACCAATCAAACGTTACATTCAACGTTATATTGAAACATTCATCGCTGAAAAAATAATTAAAGATGAAATTTTAAGTAATATTACCTATACCTTAGATTATAAGGATGAAGTTTATATTTTATCAAAAAAGGACTAACAAGTCCTTTTCTTTGTTATATAAATTGATATAAAAGAATCCCTAAGAATGCACTAATTAAAATTAAATAAACGGGTGATATTTTTTTAAACTTTAATCCTATCATAAGCACTACCACAAAGATGATAAGGGCGATATAATCAAAACTAAGTTCAACCTTAAAATTACCTAATATCGCCATTAAGGCAACCGATAAAAAAGCAGCTAAAATAAAACCTAATACCATTGGTTGAATTACTTTTAGTGCGTTTTGAACTGGCTTAGTTTTAATTAGTTTATCAGATAGTATCGCAATAATTAATATAATAATAAATGAGGGTAAAAATACCCCTAATGTCGCAAAAAAGCTCCCTAAAAGTTTAATATATAAAGCTTCTCCTTCAAATACGTGGAATCCTGCAAAAGTTGCGATATTTATCGCAAACGGCCCTGGCGTTGCT
Source organism: uncultured Staphylococcaceae bacterium (assembly GCA_964438495.1). Lineage (GTDB taxonomy): Bacteria > Bacillota_I > Bacilli_A > RFN20 > CAG-826 > UBA1361. The sequence goes on along the minus strand of CAYTKX010000152.1, from coordinate 258 downwards.
TCACTGATCCCGATAAATTGGGTAATTTGAGCTTGAGACAAATAATTATTATGCAACAAATCTTGACTAATCATCGGTATCATCGCATAACCGCCACCAAAAGTGAATAAGCCTATTTTAAAAAAGATAGCAAAGAGTTTTAACATCTTAAGAAACAGCCTTATCACCTCTTCTACTTTGGATTAACCCATAAACGATTCCAAATATAGCACCTGCTAACAAAAGATAGACTAATGAAAATAAATCAAAGAAGGCTAC
>CAYTKX010000151.1:0-1708 GCA_964438495.1 uncultured Staphylococcaceae bacterium | reverse complement strand
AGGTTTTCCAGTTCCGAAAGCGACAGGATGAGTTCGTTGACGACCAACAGGCCGGCCTCGCGGACATTGATGACGATTTGACTGCGCGCCACGGCGCGCTCCTCGCCCTCGGTTGCATCGGCCAGGCGGACATTCAGATCCTTCTCGGCCTCGTAGAACGTCGTCGCCACCAGGAAGAAAATCAGCAACAGGAACACGATGTCAATCAGCGGAGCGACTCTCAACCCGTGTGTTTCGCCACCCTGGATCAAGGCCTTCATTCGCGGCGCATTCCCTTCCCTGCGCGCAGGGATTGCGCATAGGCAAGGCAATCCTCCTCGACGATCCGCACCCAGTTTTCGGCCCGTGCGCGGAAATAATGGAACAGGATAATCGCGGGCACGGCCACGCACAGACCGACCGCGGGCGTCAGCAACGCTTCGCCGATTCCCTCGGCCAGCAATTCGGCTTTCCCCAGCGCCCCGGCCGAGGCCACCACGTTGAATGCCTTGATCATCCCGGTCACGGTGCCGAGCAGTCCTAGCAACGGGGCGATGTCGGCAATGACGCCCAAGGCCCGGGTTCCGCGGCGCAAATCGTACACCATGCGGGCGCCCACCTCTTCCAGCGTGGCCTCCATTGAATAGCGTTTGGCGGCTTCATGCTGCAAGCATGCCTGCACCATGCGCGCGTAGACCGAGGATCGATTCTCCGTGCAGGCCGCAACGGCTCCGTCAAGATCGTCGTCGGCAATCCGGTCCTCAATGCGCTTGACGAGACGCCGGGGGCGCACGGCGCGGCTTCGCAGGCTTGCCAGTCGTTCGAGGGCCAGGGCCACCATCACGACGGAACTGATCAGGATGGGCCACATGAAAAGGCCACCCTTCTGAAACAGGCTCCACAAGCTGCCATCGGCCAGGAGGGAGTCCGTTGTCGCGGCGGTCAAATCCGCCAGGGATTTCCCTGAGACAATCGGCATTGAAAATGCAGTCATGAGGCGTCACTCTGTTGGGCATCCGGGAAACGGGTATGCAATTCGTTACGGTACTTCTCGACGCGTTCGGCATCGTCCAGGCGTCGGTAACACTCGACCAGCATTCGCAACGCTTCCGGTTTAAGCGTTTCGAATCCATAAACGATATCGACCTTGTGGAATTCCTTTGCGGCCAGACGGGGCTGATTCAACGCGAGACGGCAATATCCGCTTCCCAGGCAAGCTTCCGCGGCTTCGATCCCCGCGGTCATGGCCGGCAAGCGCGCATAGGTTTCCAGGGCGTCCGCATGGGCGCCGGCGGAACGCAAAGCATGCGCCAGTCCCAGGGTGCCCCGCAGCCGGAACGTCTCCTCCGGCGATGCTTTCAAAAGTGCCCGGTAGCGTTCGATCGCATCACGGTGGTTGCCCGCGGCCCGCCGGCATTCCGCCGCGGAAAAACGCGCCGAAACTTTCAGGTCGTCACTTTCGACGTTGTCGAACCAGGCAACGGCGGCGTCGAAATTTTCCAGTTCCCGATGCGCGCATCCCGCGCGATACCCTGCTTCGTCCACCATGGCGCTGTCGGGGAATCCCTTTGCCAGGGCTTCAAAGGCTTCGGCGGCTTCGGCCTTCTGTTCGGTGGTCAGCGACTTGCGGACGCCGAACCAGGTGAACGACAACCGCATGGCAGCCATCGTGGTCCGCAAACGCTGGGACGGCGCGGTGGACGGCTGAACGACAGAATCAAGCAAGGTG
>CAYTKX010000150.1:0-1717 GCA_964438495.1 uncultured Staphylococcaceae bacterium | reverse complement strand
CTTTTAGTTTAAGTATTGAAGTGATACCAAAATACAACAAAAAGCAACAAAATTTCGATTTTATTGGCAAAACGCCTTCTTAGTTGCCATTAACCTTTGAAGGAGGTTTGTTCTATGAATGAGAATGAATTAAAAATTAAAGTTAATGAGTTAAGACAAGAAGGCTATGGCTATAAAAGAATTGCTAAAGAACTGTCAATAACAATAGGAACAGTAAGATATGTGTGTTTAGAATTAGAAACAACAGGAAACTGCAAGAACTGCAATACAAAAATAAAGTCTACTAAAGGTAAAAAGAAAAAACTCTTTTGTTCTGACAAATGTAGATTGCAGTGGTGGAATAACAACCCAAGCAAAGTAAATAAAAAAGCATACTACACTCACGAATGTAATCATTGCCATAAAGAATTTACAGCATATGGAAATAGCAAGAGACTTTATTGTAGCCAGGAATGTTACATAAACTCTAAAAAATCAAATGAGGTGAATGACGATGAAGCAAGATAATACAGAAAAGTATCTTCTATCAATTTCACCAATTCATGAGATGTTTAAGAATGGTCTAATTACTAAAAAAGAGTACTTTGAAGCAGAGGAATTTATAGCAAAAAAATATTGTATCAATAAAGGTAACCTTTATCGTTTAAATGACTTGACTATTCCTCCAACTAAAGTGATTAATAGTGTAACGCAAGAGGAGGTTAATAAAAATGAACAGAACAATAACAAAGATAGAAGCATTACAAGAATTACCTAAAAGAACTAGAGTTGCAGCTTATGCTAGAGTTTCATCAGGTAAAGAAGCAATGCTGAACTCATTAGCCGCTCAAGTGAATTATTACAAGCAATTAATACAAAATAATTCTGATTGGGAGTTCGTAGGTGTTTATGCGGATGAAGCACTAACTGGCACTAAAGATACAAGAGAGGAATTTCAAGCACTAATCGAAGATAGTAGAAACGGCAAAATTGATATGATCATAACTAAATCGATATCAAGATTTGCCAGAAATACTTTAACTTTACTTGAGGTAGTTAGAGAATTAAAAGCGTTAGAGGTTGATATCTTTTTTGAGGAACAAAATATTCATACACTAAGTGGTGAAGGTGAGATGATACTCACGTTTTTAGCTACATTCGCACAAGAAGAATCAAGAAGCGTATCAGAGAATATGAAGTGGCGAATTAAGAAAGATTTTGAAAAAGGTATTCCTTGGGGAGGTAAAGATAGTTATGGTTATAAATTGGAAAATAGGAATTTAGTATTAGTGCCAGAAGAAGCAGAAATTGTTAGACTAATTTATAAGTTATACCTTGAAGGTTATGGCGATATGCAAATTGGTAAGATTTTAAATGAAAGAGGTTATAAACCTAAATTCTCAGAGAAATGGAACAGAGCATCAATTAGGGGTGTTTTGATTAACTATAATTACACAGGAAGTTTGATACTTCAAAAAACATTTAGAGAAAATCATCTAACGAAACTTACAAAATTAAACTATGGCGAACTTGATAAATATTGTGTAGAAGATAATCACGAACCAATCATAAGTAAAGAGACATTTTTTGCAGCTCAAGAATTGAGAAGATTAAAAACAGTTAATATTAAACAAAGTAATAATGATAGCATTTTTAAAGGGCGAATTAGATGTGGCCAATGTAACAAAATGTATACCTTTAGAAAAACAAAATATAATGATGTTTGGCTATGCTCAAC
>CAYTKX010000149.1:0-1730 GCA_964438495.1 uncultured Staphylococcaceae bacterium | reverse complement strand
TTGACCTTTTTTATGTTATTTTCCCTTTTTTAGTTTTAGCAATAGTGCTTCTTTCTTTTGACGGTCATTATATACCTTCCAGGCGATGCCGAGCGGAATGATAGTTACTAAGACTAACAACCCCGCAAACAAGAACAAATTCTCCTGGGGAATATCGATAGGATTTCCATATAGATCAAACCGCGTCTCATGGGAAGTATTCTTGATGATTACGTTACCGATGATGGTGCCGATTAACATTGGAATAAGTGTGAAGAATAAGGAGCGGATGCCTTCGAATTGCCCGCGGTTTTCTTCAGGGAATAAACCACGCACCCAAATCATGCATGTCTGCGTGATTAAGACATAGCCGGTGCCCACTAAGAAGACAGCGAGGATAAGCGGCAAGTTCTTGGCCGCCAAGAAAGTTGAATTATCAACGCTTCCTGGCCCTTTAACAAAGAAGAAAATTATCAATAGACCAACTGCATTAACAAGAACCGCGACAAGAGCGACGAGCGGTATGCGATTCTTATTAATTATTTTGGCAAACGGAATCGTCACTAAAACGGCGAGGAGCAAAGCAATACCTTGAATCAAACCCATGTCGCCCGCTTCAAAACCAATATCATAAATTAGCCAGTTGCCCATATGAACAAAATAGAAGTTAAATGGAATAAAGAAGAAGCAAGCGACGAGGTTTGCTAAAAGCATCTCTTTATTATTGGAATTGCCTTTAAGTTTTTTAAAATTAAAAACATCGAAAAATTGTTTGAAGTAGGAACCTTCTTTGTTTGGTCTTGTCGTCGGAGCGTCTTTCATTAAAAAGATGGAGCTCACGCCAACCAAGATGACGAAGATACCCATGACGAGAAATAGAAGCTGGTAGTTATCGAGGGCTGGATTATAGTTTCCTAAGTCGACGCTCGTCGGATTATTGACTCCGACAAGGACCCCTCCTAAAACAGTGCCAACAACCGTTCCTATGACTGGCATAGCCGCAAGCGCGGCTCCAACTTGGCCTTTATTCGTCGGAGTTGTGTAATCATTCGCCCATGTGTTGTATCCGGCATCGAAGGCCATCGAACCAAAGAAGCTCATAACCGCATCCGTAAAGACGACGAGAAAACCAGCTAGAGCAGCCAACGTTGCGATATTTGAACTTTTTACAAATTCAGTAAGTCCAAAAAGAATCGTCGCGATTCCCCATAGGATGTAACCAATCGAGACGAATCTTTTGCGCTTTCCGAGACGATCGGACAGAGTGCCGAAGATAAATGTCGATATAGTTGTTACCGTCGCACTGACGATGACCATCCAGGTGACGATGTTGACATCGCCGCCGATCTTCGCATAAACAAAGGTGTTGAACCATTGGTTTTCCATGTTCCAGCACAAGTGCCCGGCCAAACCCATGGCCATGATAATAAACCAAAAGCGAAAACTACCTAGTCCGTGATACTTTTTGTCTTTCTTGTCTTCTGTTGGTTTCATAATGCCTCCTATGCATCAGTGATGGTGTCTGCCATCGTTCCAGCTTTTTTCCAAAGTTTTTCAGCTTTGTGTTTCCATGCGAAATAACCGCTTGGATCAGCTGGATATTTTTTATAATGATTCTCAAGCTTCTTGCCTAAACTTGAAGCATTTAGCAAAGAAAGCAAAGCTTTAAATGAGAACTGCCCAGCAAAAACTCCTTTGAGCAACTTGCCAGTCACGCTCCCTTTTACTTCTTCATCATCTGATTTGAAGAC
>CAYTKX010000148.1:0-1737 GCA_964438495.1 uncultured Staphylococcaceae bacterium | reverse complement strand
TAGAAGACAAGAAAAATATGAGCAACACCTTCATGTCTCCATTTGGAATTGAGAATAAACATGTAGTGAACGTTCCCAATGACAGAACGGGGACTGGTGACATCGACAAGAAATATGATATCTTCCGTAAGGAAAAGCGTTTGACTAAAGAAGAAGCGCAAAGACGTTATGGCAGCTCATATTATGAATTCACTACAATTGATAACAATGTTCACAAAAAAGCTTTCTCGGAAGAAGGCTTGACTGCCGATGATTTGCATCACAAAAAAGCTCCGGCAGTAGAGACTTCCACTGAAGATATCATCGCTGCTCATCGAACGATTGAAAGCGTTCCGGTCGATGAATTCTTTGAAAAAGCAGCTGTCTACTCCGAAAAGAAAACTGCCAAAGAACCAGTAGATGAAGTTTTAAAAGATCTGGTTGAAGACGAAGATTTGACAATAATAAATAAAGCACCGATAGAAGAAGAAAAATATGACGATATAATTTTCAAGGAAGATGAAGTAATTACAGAAGAGCCGGAAATTGGGTTTTCTGATGATTTAGTTTATGAAGAATATCAACCGGAAAAAACTGTTATCAAACATGAAAGACCGATTTTTCCGATTGAAAGTCAAAATCTCAAAGAATATGTCTTGCCACCGATAAGTCTATTCAAGAAAAATGAGTCGATATCGGACGTTGAACCAACTTGGGTCAAGGAAAACATTGACGTCATCAATGAAACCTTGGTGTCATTCGGCATTGACGGAACTGTAACCAACTATACCATGGGTCCTACTGTAACCAGATACGAAGTTTCACTGGCTTCAGGCGTACCTACAAAGAAAATTACCTCAATCTCTGACAATATTCAAATGAGCCTATCGGCTTATTCAATCAGAATTGAAGCGCCTATTCCTGGAAAAAACACCGTTGGTATAGAAGTGCCGAACAGAGTCAGGGAATCAGTATATTTTGGCGATGTTGTCGACAATCCTAAATTCTTGAAATCAAAAGATCCGTTGCTGCTTGCAATCGGATTGGATATCGATGCTTTACCGGTTTATACTTCGATTGAATCCATGCCTCACGGATTGGTAGCTGGTTCTACTCAATCAGGTAAATCCGTAGCCATTGCTTCAATCATCGTTTCCTTAATTGCCAGAAACAAACCGGATGAAGTCAAATTAATGTTGATTGACCCGAAAAAGGTTGACCTGCAACAATTTGCTGATTTACCTCACCTGGTAACGCCAATTATCGATGAAACTCAAGTTGCCAATGAAGCCTTGAAGTGGATGGTAAGAGAGATGGAATCACGTTATGACATCTTAAAACGTTTCAAGGCTGTAAATGTTGTGGATTATTACACCCGCCGCAGCGATTTGCCTAATTTCATCAAGATGCCGAGAATTGTCGTAATTATCGAAGAAGCGTCAGACTTATTACTGAGTGGCGGACCGGAAATTGAAGAAAGCATCTTAAAACTTACACAAAAGTCAAGAGCTGTGGGAATCCATGTTTTACTAGCAACGCAAAGACCTTCAGCTGATATTATCAAAGGATCGATTAAAGCGAATATCCCGACGAGATTCGCCTTCAGAGTTCCCTCCTCCACAGACTCTTCAGTCGTGTTGGATATGACCGGAGCGGAAAAATTGTTGGGTAAAGGCGATATGTTGTTTTCAGAAAACGGTATGGCTCGACGTTTGCAAAGGGCTTACCTGTCACCGGAAGAAATTGAAAATATCACTG
>CAYTKX010000147.1:0-1755 GCA_964438495.1 uncultured Staphylococcaceae bacterium | reverse complement strand
CCCTCTTGACGCTATTAAGTATAAAGGAGAAGGCTATGCAAAACTTTAATTTATTCATGCCAACCGAACTTATTTTTGGTATTGGTCGTCATCAAGAAATAGGTGAAGTCATAAAAAGATATGGAAAACGCAATGTTTTAATATTATATGGTGAAAACTTTGCGGTACGTAGCGGTTTACTTAATCGCGTAACCGACTTACTTGAAAAAGAAGAAATAGATTACGTTTTATATGGCGGCATTACTCCGAATCCTGAAGTTAAATATGTTCGTGCGGCAAAAAAGATTGCCCTTGAATATGAAATTGACTTAATCCTTGCCATTGGGGGCGGAAGTGTCATTGATGTTGCTAAATCAGTAGCCGTTAACATATATTACGATGGTGACGCTTTAGATTTTAGTAAAAGAATTGCCACTCCGACAAAAGCTATGGCGCTTGGTGTTATTTTAACCCACGCTTCAGCGGGAAGTGAAATGTCGGGCAGCTGTGTAATTAGTGAAGCTATTAATAACTTTAAACAAGGGTTTCGTACGGACTTAGTGCGTCCTCTTTTTGCGATTACTGATCCAGAATTAACGTATACCCTCTCCCCATATCAAACGGCGGTTGGTATTGTTGATAGTTTTATGCACTCATTAGAGCGTTACTTTAGTAAAAGTGGCGACATTGAACTTGCTGATCGCTTCGCGGAAGGAATATTTATAACATTAAAAGAATGCGCAGAAGTATTAATAAGTGATCCCCAAAATGAAGAAGCACGTGCTAATTTAATGTTAGCGAGCACTTTTAGTCATAATGATGTAACAGGAATCGGTAAAAAAGTCGGAATGCCTGCTCACGCTTTAGAACATGCCTTAAGTGCCTTATATCCTCATATTGCCCATGGCCACGGCTTAGCAATCATTTTTCCGGCCTGGCTAAACTATTACTTTAGTGAACTTAAGTATAAAATTGACCGTTTTGCCCGTGTCGTCTTTAATTTACATGATGAAGACATTGATACGAACGCAAAAAACGGCATTATTGCCTTACAAGACTTATTTATGCGCCTTGGTCTTACGAAAACATTAAGTAGTCTTGGTGTTAAAGAAGAAGATCTTACAACTTTAGCAGACATTGTTACAAATAACGGTACCAAAACCCTTTATCATGACCAAAAAAGTTTACACAAACATGATATAATCAAAATCTATGAAAATTGTTATTAATGGAGGAAAAATATGAGAAAAGAAGATTTTCTAAGCATTCTAGTATATTTAATAATGTTAGTGATTGCCCTTTTTATTGGGCTTAGAATTATTGAACCAGCTTTAACTGATCTTGACTTAATAACCGATGTTGAACGGTATGGTTTTGCGACTTTAACGATTATCGTCGGTATTTTAATTAACGTCATTCTTTTTGAACTTGGCCACATCTTTGGGGCCCTTATTGGTGGATACGGTATCATCAGTGTCAATATCCTTGGCCTAGCCTACTATAAAACAAAAAGTGGTTGGAAGTTTGGCTTCCGTCGCTATGAAGGATTAACCGGAGAAACAAAAATAATCGCAAAACGCGAAAAAACAAAACCACGGCTTTTCTTATTTGGTCCCACAATTATGGTTTTATTAGAGTTTGTAGTCGCAATTACTTTATTTTTATTAACACCAAAAACAGTAGCAATCCACCATCAAGCTTTAATCGTCGCCGGCGTTGGAGCAATGCTTTTAGTGTATAACATCATGCCCTTTAAACTTGATAACTTCACTGATG
>CAYTKX010000146.1:0-1776 GCA_964438495.1 uncultured Staphylococcaceae bacterium | reverse complement strand
CCGGGCCATCTTGCCCGACATGTTTTCGCTAACACAGATGTTGGCTTTCATGGTACATCACCTGTAGTATTTAGTCAATTGCAGAAGGATTGTAGAATTTCTTGGTCAACTTGAGTTTTGCCGCGACTCGTACAATCAAATCACGTTCTTCGCGTACGATTTTGTTGACATCAATCTTCGACAGGAGCGCATCGATCGACGACGATCCCCGGTGTTCGCGATACGAACATGCGAGAGCACGGGCAACGACATCGATCTCGTCCTGGGTTAACGTGAACGTGGTCGTCTTCGGCCACGCGTTAACGTTCACAACACTCTCCACGTGCTCCTCCCGTCAAGAGCCGCCGTATCCGGCGATACTGGCGTGGTTGGCATGATCGATGGCCCGTTCCTGTGCGGAACGGGCATTATACGCGTCTGTAAAATGGTAGGTTCGTTTCAGAGTTACAGCAAAGTCTGGCATGTTGACTCAGTGTCCATCGGCCGCACCACGATCTTCTCGACCTCTTCCCACTCGTTGCCTAGCAGGTCCGGGGCTTCGTACTCCTGATACCGCTGTTCAGCCATCCGTTCCGCCGTCTCCTGGTCGGGCGCATCCACAATATAGTTGGTCTGGCCGCGATACACAATCGCTACTTCGAATTTCGACATTTAACTCTCCTCCATGTTATCGAGATCATATTCTATCGACCACCGTTCGATATCCAGTTCACCATCCCTGAGTTCATCATAGGTTGCGTTCTCAAGTTCTTCTTTGAAGTTATCACTGACATATTTGAGCACTTCATCGGAATCTGCGTCGAGAAGATCGCGGGGGATCTCAATGTCGTTGAGTGTGACGTATCCCTCACATTTCACACACATGGTGAGCCGGATGTCGACAGTTACGAATTCGGTCTTCTTCATCTGTTCCCGATTATCTTCGATGAACGTGACCAAATACTCAATGTGGTTGCTGGTGACGATGCGTCCAGGATTGTGGAGGATCTCGGCGAGGTTGTCGAGTCCCTGATCGTTTCTGCCGACGAGCGCGAGATGATACACGTCAATGTCGTCGGCGACGGCGTGAATGACACTGATGTCGTGCCAGACTTTGCATATATCGAGACGAGCCGGGTATGTCAGGAGGTTGGTGATCCCGGTTACCAGACGTTCGACCGTGGTCGGGTCAATATCTCGGACGACAAAACTCCGGGCGAGTTCGACGTCATGAGACTGTTCGAACTCCGCTGTGTAGCGGTCACAATACTCGTCCAGCGAATACGTTTTGACATTGATGTTCAGGTTCAGTGCGGTTTTGACTTCGTTCAGAATCGTGGTAATATCGGTTGACATGTTACTCCTCCAAGAAATCATTGTTAACAAATGAACGGTTTTGATCGACGTTGACAACATACTCTTCCTGCACTTGCGGAACAACCAGATACCCATGCTTGATGGTAATTTCCGATGGGATCATGATTGCATCGTCGTAGTTGAAATGATTGTTCTCCCCACGCAGATATCTTCCTCCTTCAGGCGTTGCGAGAAATTCTCGAACTGCGTTTTCGATTGCAACTTCAAGATCGACACCTTTCTGGACGTACACAATATTCGAATACGCAAAATTGTCGACATCGTGCCTCACCAACACAACAACATCTGATTGCTCTTTGAACGCTTCTATGCGATCCGGTTCCGTAGTGTGTGTCCCGACGTGCTGTTTGATCAGTTCCAGTTTCGCAACCAGATCTTCTAACGCATGGATGTATCCGGCATACTCGCCGTTCGCATACG
>CAYTKX010000145.1:0-1785 GCA_964438495.1 uncultured Staphylococcaceae bacterium | reverse complement strand
ACTAGATTTTATTTCAAACTGTTCATCATTTATAAATAATCTCTTGTAGCTGTTCAGTGTGTATGGAATCATTTCCTTTTGTAGTTCACAAAGGTCTGATAAAAAATTTAACCCATAATAAGTAACTAATCCTAATTGATTTAGCATTAGATGATTATTGGTTGAATCTGAAAAACCTATAAAAACTTTTGGATTTGAAAGTACCAGACTTTTAAACTCCTCATTCATAAGATACGGTATTGTTTTATAAGTATCGTCACCACCAATGGCGCAAATAATGCCTTTTATAGTCGGATTTTCAAATGCAAGTCTTAAATCATCAGCTCTTTTACTTGGATTGTTTTTTACAAAGTCTAATCCTTTTAGCGAATTAGGCATAAAAACAGGTTCAAGACCTAATTCCTCTAATCTTTTTATACCAAGTTCTAACTGGTGTCTAACGTTAAATTCACCTAAGATTCCTGATGATAAACTAACAATGGCGATTTTGTCACCCTTATTAAGTTGTTTGGGTTTAATCATTATTATCCTCCAAATCTACTTTAATTTGCTTCGTAATGGATATAAAAAATTCGCGACTCCACAGGTCTAAACTAGACTGATCCTTAATAAATGGTCTAACATCGGATTTGGCAGTATCATAATCAATCTGGTCAAATCGTTGTTCTAATATGTCAATTAATAAATCTCGAGTCAACCTGATGTTTTCGTCAATTGTTTTAGTTTGTTTCAGTCTAGATTCTAAGTGTTTTAAATTCACTTTTGTCTCTAAACTTAAATAATATACGAAATCGTATAAGTCTCTACCCTTTATACGGTTCTTCCAACTTCTAGCAATTACAGCATGAATTTTGCCAGCAAATAACGATGAGGCATCATAAACTCGAACTTGGTATGGGAATGGTAATAATCGAAACTTAATTTCTGTATGTGCGTATAACGGTGGATTTACATCTACTTCAAACTTAATGATAATCTTTTCATTATGGATGATAAGTCTAGAATCCGATGAACTTGAATAAATTGTTATTAGGGTTTCTTTTGTATTACCTTTGATGAAAGCCGAATCAATATTCGAGTTCACTGTCTTTTCTTTTTTTAAAACTTCAAAATTAAGTCCAAGCGAGTTTACGGCATCACTTATTGGTTTGAAATATTCACTTATATCAAAAGTATCATCTGCTACAAGTAGGCTAAAGTCCAAATCCTCGCTAAACCTATCCATCCCATAAAAGATTCTTAAAGCTGTTCCACCATAAAAAGCAGCATGGGTAAAAAAGTCGGTTTTAGAAAGACCTGCCAAAACCACTTCTTGTAAAACTTCTTTTATTGCGTGTTTCTTATCTTCTAACGTTTTCGGATTATACTTATTGATCATCTGCTGAATAATTGTCATTTCATATACTCACTTTCAATGTATTTTCTTAAGTAATTCATATTGCTCGAGATGTATTTATCAGATAAAAACAGTATTTCATCAAAGTTAAGTTGTTCAAAGATATCCTTGTTTATCCGTAAATCATCAAAAAGTAACATTTTTAGTTCTTTCATACTTTTTACTGGTTTTCTTATATATAGTAAATCACATAGTGCTTTTTCTGGGTTAGCCATAAAATAAGCATACCCGTCTTCTTCATAAGCTTTTACTGAAAAAGGAAATGCAGCATTTGGAACATCTCTATAGGTATAAAGTCCGAAATGATTTTGATAAACCTTGCTTTTTCTTTTGTTGAATGTTGCATTTGTATAAGTAACAACCCTTTCAGGGATGAGATTATGATATGA
>CAYTKX010000144.1:0-1795 GCA_964438495.1 uncultured Staphylococcaceae bacterium | reverse complement strand
TACCAAATGTTTTTTCAATTTCGGAAATTAAAGCATTTAATTCGTCATGCATAAATGCAAGGTTGAGTGCTTTAAATTTCTTTAAGATTTTGGTCGCAAACATGAAGTCTAAAGCTTCAATTTCGGTTCCGCCACAAGCAACGTAAATTGGGACAAATACTTTAATTTGGCGCATAATACGGTTACCAAAACCGATGCGGAACTTTGCGACAACATATTCATCAAGTTTATTAAACTTTGCAATACTGGCTTTCGTAAGCGGGTAATTTGTTTGTGCTTCACTAAATAAACGTTTTAAGTATAAATGGGGTACCCGTAACGGTTCAGTAAATTCAGCGTCAAATACTGCGCCCCGATCATTGAGGCTAATGCTAATCGCCCGGTCATATACTTTATCGGTAATTGTAAATGTGCTGTCGTCATTATTCGCCGTACCAAAGAACCATAAGTTTTGGTTAATGAGTAATTTACCGTTAACAAGTTGACTTGGGTTCATGTCATCTGGAGTTTTTGTTACTTCGACAATCCATTCATCAACATTTGGCATTTCCATAATACTTAAGAACTCGGCAAAGTAATATTCAATCCGCGCTAAGTTCATTTCGTCAAGAATGACAATGTTTATATCTTTACGATAACTTGCTTCATAAATTGCTCTTAAGAATTCACTTTCATTAAATTTCTTTGTGAATTCGTTATAGTAACCAATAAGTTCAGTGCGGTCGCGCCATGACGGTTGGACACTACAAATCGCAACATCGTTTAAGAAGAATTTCCCTAAGGAGTACGGTAATGAAGTTTTACCAGTTCCGGAAATACCTTCTAAAATAATAATTTTAACGGTTCCAATGGCGGCAAAAAGCGCACGAACCATATCGATATCATAGAAAAGTCCAAGTTGTGAGGCCGCAAAATAGCGATAACGAACCGCTAGTTGTTCAAGGGTAATGTTTTGATCGATATCTGGTAATGTAACCGTCGTATCTTTATCTTTATACTTAAGGTCAACTGCGGCAAGTTTTGGAAATGTTTCCGCAACCACTGATGCTTTTTTACCATCAGCAAGTGAAGGATTTTCAAGGCCAAGCGATTCGGCTTTAAGTTTAAGTACTTCATTTTTCTCTTGAATCGCAAAGAAGAGTTCTTTATTCAAACGTTGAACTTCAGCGACAAGCTTTGTTTTTTCATATTGCTTGCGACTTAAACGGACGAGGCTCCGAATAAGTAAAAATACTAAATAACCAATCCCAACTAAAAGCGCTAAAAGTAAAAGCATTAAAATAATAAAGAAAACCCAACCCCAGCCCCCAAATTGGGCGACATAACGGTCGAAAATAGTTCCGTAGTCATTAAAGTCACGGAAGATTAAGCGCCACGGTTCAACAAAGACCGCTTCTAACCAGCGGACAAAGTTAACCCAAAACGCTTCAAATGTTTCTCGTAAATAACTAAAAAATGCTGTCATAGTTTCACCTTTACTTAGCTTCCTAAGTCTTTCTTGGCAACTTCAAATCGTAATTGAGCTCCAAAGGTGGCACCCACTAACTTATCAGTGGTAAATTGATCCCAACCTTCAAGCCATATTTTAATATCTAGTTCGGCAACACCATATTCATTCGTAAAGGCAATTGCTTCCCCTTCATTATTAATTAATGTGTATTTATCAAAGTTTGTATAATATTGACGCGCTGGCGTTGCATTAATTAAGGGACGGACACCTTTAAATGATGCAGCGTTAAAGACATCATTATTTTCCGGAATTTCCGTTGATTCAGTAAGCGCTGGTCCCCAGTTC
>CAYTKX010000143.1:0-1807 GCA_964438495.1 uncultured Staphylococcaceae bacterium | reverse complement strand
AAGTGAACTACCCACCACTTAATAGAAGTGGGGGCTTCCTATCCAAACCAGCGTACCCGCCAGTGACTCAATAGGCTATCCCCGTAGTCCCTACGGTTCTTATTCATTTATAGCTGAAAAGCTAACTTATACTTTCTAAACCCTTCTTTGTTGATATTGATCGCTGCGTTATGATCTCTATCAAGATGTAACTCACAATTTGGACAATAATAGACTCTCTCAGATAACTTCAAATCTGTTTTGATGTCCCCACAACAACTACATCTCTTAGATGATGGATACCACTGATCCATCATCATCAGGCTTTTACCCTGTGTTTCTAACTTGTACTTTAAGAAGGATACAAATCTAGTCCAACCAAATCTAGATATCTGTTTGGCGTAATATGGACTTGTTTGAGACATATCTATCAGATTCAAACCTTCTACACTCACCAAATCATAACGCTTGGCTATCGCGTTAGATAGTTTATGTAGGAAGTCATCTCTTTTATGTTTGATTCTTTCATATAACAAGGCGATTTCTAATGCCTTCTTATCATAGTTACTAGACCCTTTGACTCTTCTAGATAAACTTCTTTGAAGGACTCTAAGTTTGTTAAAGTCTGTTTGTATGTCTTTAGGATAGTCCATCTTGAATCCTTCACTATCGACATAAAAATGAGTCATTGAGAAATCTAGTCCTATGGCATCTTTGACTACTTGTTTCTGAATCTCTTTTTGGTATTCATATAGAATAGAGACATAATACTTACCTGTACTACTCTTTGATACAGTTACGCTTTTGAGAATCATCTCACTCGGTATGGTTCTGTGTTGTTTGATCTTCACTTCACCCAATTTAGGTAACTTGATATAGCCTTTTAATAGAACGATATTATTATTCACTAGATTGGTTGTATACCCATAGTCTTGTTTCTTAGAACGAAACTTTGGTCGTTCTTGTTTATGATTGAAGAACTGTTTAAAGGCTTTTTCTTGATTGAGTTGTGTATTAGCTAAAGATAACGAATCGACATCTTTTAAAAAGGGATAGTCATTCTTATACTGAGCTGGTGTAAGATAAAGGCTATTTTTAGTGAGTTCATAATGTCTCTGTTTATCTTCTAACATCTTATTCCATAAAAAGCGATTATGGCCTAAGGTCATATGAATTAAAATCTTTTGAGATTCATTGGGATAGATACGAAACTTAAAGGCTTTGTTCATCCGGTTCACCCTGACTTTCGATATACTGTTTGATTACTTCAATCGGTGCACCACCCGAAGTTAACAAACAAAAACTTTGACTCCAAAAGTAAGACTTCCATAGTTGTTTACGAACGGATTCAAATTCTTGTTTGATTAATCGAGATGAAGCGGATTTGTAAGCATTGATGAATTTGGATAATTCTGTTTTAGGATGACTTCTAAATAGAATATGAACATGATCAGAATCGTGATTCCACTCAATAAGTGTAATATGATAGTTAGAAGCGATATATTCAAAAATATCTTTAGCGCGATTAGAGACTTCATCATTGAAGACTCGACGTCTATATTTGGTGACTAAAATCAAGTGATACCATAACATAAATACTGAATGTGCGTTGGTGTCTAATTTTATCATAATAAGGCCTTCTTTCATATTACATACCAAGTGTATAATATATTTATATTATATCATTTTTTATATATAATAATCAATCTCAAAAATAAAAAGAATCAATTCATCCCGTTACCTGTAGAGGAAGAGGACCTCTTGATTGTGTTGTTAAATTGAAAAGCACCTACTGGTGTTTTCGTATACTAAGACTAGGAGTAATCTC
>CAYTKX010000142.1:0-1824 GCA_964438495.1 uncultured Staphylococcaceae bacterium | reverse complement strand
TTTGATGAACATTACATTAATCGCCTTTTAGGCACGAAGTTTACGAAAGAAGAAATGCTAGAAACCCTCGCTGCTTTATCAATTAAAGTTGATGATAATAATCACGTCTATTTACCACATTATCGTATTGATATTGGTGGTTTAAACGACTTAGCCGAAGAAATAATTCGCGTCCGCGGCTTTGAACATGTCACAAGTCTTTTACCAAGTGGGGAAATTACCCTTGGCGAATATGACGAAAGGCAAAAAGCACGTTATGACTTACGAAAACTATTACGAACCAGCGGATTATATGAAACTTTAAACTTTACCTTAACAAGTAAAGAAAACCTTACAAAATTTGCCTATTTAAATAGTGAAAAAGCGCTTGTTTTAGCTAATCCTATGACGCCATTACGGACGTATTTAAGACTTAACTTATTACCAAGTTTACTTGAAACTTTAAGCTATAACGTTAGTCGACAAGCAACTGATTTAGCCTTATTTGAAATTAGTGAAATAACGAGCGAAAAAAGTGTACGTGAACATTTAGCTTTTGTCTATTACGGCAAAGATAAAAAACACGGTGAACTAAGTAAAATCGATTACGATTTCTATAACGCAAAAGGCTTAGTGACAACGATCTTAAACTTCTTAGGCATTAATGAAAGCCGCTATGAATTTATAAGTAATGACCGCTTCCTTGATGGCGGTTTACACCCAATGCAAAGTGCAATCTTACGTGTCCAAGGTAAAGTGATGGGCGTCATTGGTAAAATCCATCCGACAATGCAAAAGGAGTATGGTTTAAATGCTCCAACCATTGTTGGTGAATTAGATTTAGGAGCCCTTTTAACGCTTAAAACGGGGAAAAATAAAGTCATTGCCCCGCCGCGCTTTCCAAGTGTCTCCCGTGACTTAGCGCTCGTAGTTAATTTAGATTTACCAGTCGGTGACCTATTAAAAACGGTTAAACAAGCAGGTGGTAAACTCGTTACAAAAGTCGAAGTCTTTGACGTCTATACGAAACATTTAGAAAGTGAAAATAAAAAGTCAGTCGCTATTACGATTGTGATGCAAGACAATGAAAAAACACTCGTAGAAAGCGATATTCAAGCAGTAATGACTAATGTTATTACTACTTTAAAAGATAAACTAAACGCGGAGGTGCGTTCTTAATGAGAATTAAAATACCAAGTGGCGTAACCTTAGGCAAAAGCGTAAGTGAAACCGTTGATTTAAGTCATAAAGACTTCAGTGCTAACTATTCACTTCACGGCATTAAACCGTTTCTTTTAACAGTCAATTACGATACTTTCACCGAAATTGTGGAAGTTAGTTTTCACGCCACAGTCACGGTCATTTTAGAATGCGCTTATACGTTAGAACATTTTGAACAAGAAGTGATCCTTGATGACACTTTATGTTTCAACTTTGTAAATCCTGACATTGAACTTGAAAGCGATGATTGCTTTTATGAAAAAGGACCTTACATCAATCTTGATCCGTATGTCTATGCTTTAATCTTAAGCTACATTCCCTTAAAAGCCATTAAGCCCGGGGCGAAGCGTCCGGAAAGTGGGGAAGGCTATGAAGTGTTAAGTGAAGAAGAATACATCGCTAAAAAGCAAACTATCGGCGACGAATTTGGCGACATTTTTGACCAACTAGAAATCGACGAAGAATAATCTTTATCCATAGCATCAATAGAAAAGAAGGGGCAACTCTTCTTTTTTTATTTTTACAACTTTTTTGGTTTACAAGTAAATTACATTTATGTATAATGAAGACAATACAAGTGGGAGAAAGTGGGAGATGAAATTTTTTGGCACATATTACCATAAC
>CAYTKX010000141.1:0-1851 GCA_964438495.1 uncultured Staphylococcaceae bacterium | reverse complement strand
ATCAGGTACAGACAAATGTCGGTTCAACCCAGCAGGGGAAAAGTAAAACTGTCTCAGGTACAATCCGTGATCAGGAGGGAGAGTTGATAATTGGTGCCACCATTGTGGATATGGGTAATCCCGTGCACGGTACCGTTACGGATATTGATGGCAACTTCACACTCACAAACATTTCTGAAAATGCAACGTTGAAAATTAGCTTTGTGGGTATGAAGTCCCAGGAAGTTGAGTTGGATGGAAAAACAAACATCAATGCCATTTTGGAACCTGATGTAGAAATGCTGGAAGAACTTGTTGTCGTAGGTTATAGTACCAGGTCAAGAGAAAAACTGATCAGCTCTGTTTCAACCATCCGCAACACGGAACTGACCAAATCCACAACCCCCAACCTGGAAAATGCTCTGGTTGGCCGCGCGACCGGGGTCTTCTCACGTCAATCGAGTGGCGAACCGGGATCCGACGCGGCAAATTTGCAGATTCGCGGCTTTGGGGCAGCTTTGGTGGTAGTGGATGGCATCCCCGGCAGAAACTACAGTCAGATAGATCCATCCGAAGTAGAATCCATCTCCATTTTGAAAGATGCTTCGGCTGCGGCTGTATATGGCATGCAAGGTGCAAATGGGGTAATTCTGGTAACAACAAAAAGAGGGGTCAAAAAGCAAGCAGCAGATATCGATGTTAGTACACGCTTTGGTCAACAGATTCCCCACAACTATCCCGACGTAGCCAATGCCATGTTATGGCAGCTACTGGTGAACGAGTACAACGCCAACATGCAATTGATCAACAACAGATATGCTGTGATTAGTGAAAATGATATCTCACTCCGGCAGTTTGACAACGAAACAAGCTGGTATCGGGAGATGTTCCGAAATGCTCCGATAACACAATCAAATATCAACCTTTCCGGAGGTACTGAGAATGTTAGCTATTTTGTTTCAGGAGGATTTCTCCACCAAGAAGGTATCTGGTCTACCAACTCCACAACCAAGAACCGGGTTAACCTGAGGAGCAATCTGGATGTGGATGTAACAAATAACCTGAGCCTTGCCATAGGAATAGGTGCCTTTTTGGATAATTTGAACTACCCCGGGAGAGATGCCGTGGAGATTGCTAGAAGCTTAAAGAATACAGCACCGAATATTCCGGTACGCTGGGTGGACTATCCCGATTTCTATGCGTTTGGGGGTGAAGGTACCGATAATCCCATGGCTCTTGCCGACAAGAATGCATCTGGATACCACAACAGCAGAGCAAAAAACCTGAATGTGGATCTCTCTGTGAAATACAATGTTCCCATCATCGAAGGTCTTTCTCTGAAAGCCAATGTCGGCTATACGACCGAGGATATGTGGAACAAAAACTGGTATAAGAATATTGTCTATGCTGGATTCAGAGCCGATGCCGATGAATATTACCTGAGTGCTTCCGCATCCAATACAAACAAAGCAAATCTCACCCTGTATGATGGTACAAACTGGGCCTTTACCGGCCAGGGATTTATCAATTATCTGAATTCTTTCGGTAATCACAACCTTAACTCGGGATTGGTATTTGAATTAACCCAATCGCAAAACAGGTCTACCGTTACTTCAAGAGGCGAGTTTCCTTCCACGATTCTGGAAATGCTTACCGGGGGATTAACCAACAAACAGGTCTCGAATGGTGAAACACTGAGAGAGTTTCGTGCAACTTCCGTTATCGGTCGTTTTTCCTATGACTTTTCATCGAAATATTTCCTCGATTTCAATTTCAGGTACGATGGAGCCCAGTATTTTGCAGATAAATGGGGTTTCTTCCCCTCGGCTTCCGTAGGGTGGATGCTCACGAAGGAGAAGTTTATGTCATCAC
>CAYTKX010000140.1:0-1861 GCA_964438495.1 uncultured Staphylococcaceae bacterium | reverse complement strand
TTTCTACACGCAGGCAGAATCGTCGCGCTCGGCGCAACAGGCTTCGCTATCGCCCAGCTCGGTTCAATAACCGCAAGAAGAGCGACGGGTGGCTTGCTCCAAGCATTCTCAACAAAATCAATGCGCATCTGGTAGCGGTTGAGCGAGTACATCGAATTCTGCCGATTACGAGCATTATAGCCGAGGTCGCGTCGTTTGACATTCAGAAGATCAAAAATCCAGATATCCAAAGCGAAGAGTACCAACAAGGTGATCAACTAGGCTTCTGGAATGTACGGGAGTATGTCCTATTCCGAGATGGGCATAAGTGCCAAGGCAAGAAGGGCTGCAAAGGACAGATTCTCAACGTACATCACATTGAATCGCGGAAGACGGGTGGTGATTCGCCCGGAAATCTAGTAACGCTTTGCGAGGACTGCCACGCGGCATTTCACGCCGGAACGCTCAAACTGAATCTAAAACGTCAGCCGTCATTCAAAGATGCTGCATTCATGGGAGTCATGCGCTGGGCGTTTTACAACACACTAAAGGAACGCTATCCAGATGTTTCGCTCACATATGGCTACATCACGAAAAACACGCGGATTCGGCACGGGCTTCCCAAAGAGCACAGGGTTGATGCGCTTTGCATCGCGGGTCATCCAAATGTCAGACGGTCAGCCGAATGGTTTTGTGTCAAAAATACGCGCAGACACAACCGACAGATACACAAGGCAAATCTACTAAGAGGGGGTCGGAAGAAACTGAACCAAGCACCATACGAGGTTCACGGATTTAGATTGTTTGACAAGGTAAGATACGACGGGCAAGAGTGTTTCATATTTGGACGAAGATCGAGCGGATACTTTGACCTACGCAAGATGGATGGCACGAAGGTAAGTCCATCTGCATCGTACAAGAAACTAAAATTGCTTGAAAAATCAAGTGGACGAATTATAGAAAGGAGCGCCGTTTCCTCCCCATGCCTAAAGGCAGGGGTTTCCACGGCGAATATTTGATGAAGATTGATAAGGGTGCGGAAATCAAAGATATTCTGATTATGACGTGGGAAAGCAGAGAAGACAATGAGGTTTTTAACGTAGAAATTGCGAGAGCCTTGAATGACGGGTTTATAGTTGAGGGCATTGCGGCAAAAGATGATTCGGTTGGAATCTTATTGTATCGTAACAGGAAAGAAGCATATTGAATCGTTGTTTTATTCATACCGATCCAAAAATGAATAGGAGGTAAATTTGGAGGCTCACACCGTTTTAAGCGTGTGTGATGGTATTTCCTGCGGTTTTGTTGCCCTTGAAAGAGCGAAGAAGCATATCAAAACTTATTATGCCAGCGAAATCAATCCACATGCAATAGCAGTTTCAAAAAATAACCATCCAGAGATTGTACAACTCGGAGATATGACAAAATGGCGAGAGTGGGATATTCCTTGGAATGAGATTGATTTGTTTATCGGAGGAACCCCATGCCAAGGATTCAGTACGGCAGGTGTTAGGCTAAACTTTGATGACCCACGAAGCAAATTGTTCTTCATTTACGCAGAAATCCTTGAGTACATAAAGAGTCTTAATCCAAGCGTTTTCTTTTTCTTAGAAAATGTAAAGATGAAAAAAGAATGGGTTGACATCATATCAAAAAGGCTCAATGTTGATCCGATCCCGATTAATTCATCTCTCGTATCTGCTCAACGGCGCGATCGACTTTATTGGAGCAATATCAAATTAGACGCAATACCAGTTGATAAAGACATAGCCCTTGTAGATATTCTTGATTCTGATGTAGACGAGTCTTATTTTATCCCACAATCTACTTTTGATAAACTCACAGAAACAATTGATGGAGTTGTATGTGCCAGAAGCCTTTC
>CAYTKX010000139.1:0-1863 GCA_964438495.1 uncultured Staphylococcaceae bacterium | reverse complement strand
AGTTTATTGCGCGCAGAATTGATAGTTTATTAAGAGTTATAAATTTATAAAAAAGGCTACAAAAACCAAGAAAAAAGTTACAAAAGCGGACAGATAGTTTACAAAAGCGGAACTTCGTTTTCAAAGTGTTACAATTTTCGTTTGTGCCACCGAAAATGCAACAATATCGAAAAACCACTTGATTTTCTCTAGATAATGCAATATAATTGTAGTTACTGGAGCGAATATGATTAAAACAACCAAAATTCTATTAAGGGAACTAAGTAAATATAAGAATCCTCAAAGCAAGATTGCGCGGCTGGTAAAGGACGGAGTATATATTCCTATAATTAAAGGACTATATGAAACGAACCGAGACACTCCCGCGCATTTTTTGGCTGCAAGTATATATGCGCCTTCTTATGTATCATTTGAATATGCTTTGGCATATTATTCTCTAATACCTGAAACAGTATATGCTTGTACTTGCGCGACATTTGAAAAGAGAAGAACTAAGAAGTATGAAACGCCTTTTGGCTTGTTTATGTTTAGAGATGTCCCAAGCGCGGTTTATCCATATGGTGTGGATGTTTATAAGGAAGGAGAATATGCATACCAAATAGCTTCAGCGGAAAAGGCTGTCTGTGACCAGCTATATAAGATATCAAAGATATATAGCCAAAAAGAATTGGAACGAGTATTATTTGAAGATTTAAGAATTGACGAAGGTGAATTTAATAAATTGAACTACGCCGATATGATTGAATTATCAGGAAAGTACGGAAGTGTTAATTTAGAGATTTTGGGCGCATATCTAAAGAGGAGATATAAAAATGGATAAGCTTATTGAGCAAATGTTAAAAAAATATTCCTCTCAAACATTTGAGGATAGAAAGAATAGTGTTAAAGAAGTAATACAGGAGATAGTCTTGTGTGGATTATCACGCGCAGGTTTTTTCGATTCAGCCGTGTTCTATGGAGGGACGGCGCTAAGAATTTTTTATGGACTTGACAGATTTTCCGAAGATTTGGATTTTTCTTTAATACAGCCTAATTCCAATTTTGACTTGACTCAATATTTTCCTATACTGGAAAAAGAAGTGAGAGCCTTTGGTTTGAATTTTAAGATGGAAGAAAAAGAAAAATCTTTTGATTCTAATATAAGGTCTGCTTTTTTGAAGGGGAACACAAAAGAGCATTTGCTCCTATTCTATTCCAATACTGATATTCAGGGCAAAATATCTGCAAATGAACTTATAAAAATTAAGTTTGAGGTAGATATCAGCCCTCCGGCTTATGCCACCTTTGAACGGAAATACAGATTGCTGCCATATCCTTATGAAGTTCTTCTATATGACCAGTCTTCTTTGTTTGCTGGAAAGATCCATGCCGTTCTTTGCAGAGGCTGGAAAAACCGTGTCAAGGGCAGGGACCTTTATGATTATGTTTTTTATTTATCACAAAACACCCCTGTTAATCTTAAGCATCTAAAGCAAAGGCTTATTCAATCAAAATTTATACTGACAGGTGAAGAGTTTTCAATCAAAGAGCTTAAGAAAGCTTTAGTTTCAAGACTTGGTGAGATAGATTATGAAAAAGCAAAAGCTGATGTTGAGCCGTTTGTAAAAAATAATCGTTCCCTTGCTTTGTGGGATAAAGAATTTTTCATTTCTATAACCGAACAACTAACCTAAAATCAAAGAAAAGGTGCAAAATTTTTTTGCATTTTAGGATTAATATTTTTGACAGTTTATTGCGCGCAGAATTGATAGTTTATTAAGAGTTATAAATTTATAAAAAAGGCTACAAAAACCAAGAAAAAAGTTACAAAAGCGGACAGATAGTTTACAAAAGCGGACACTTGCGTTACAAAAGCGGACACTT
>CAYTKX010000138.1:0-1880 GCA_964438495.1 uncultured Staphylococcaceae bacterium | reverse complement strand
TGCTCATGAGCCTTGAGAGTGCGTCGCCGCAGGAGATTGCCGACAAACTGAGATCGTACTTCGATCCGTTCTGGCGGATCGAACCCCTCTCCCGGAAGCAGATCGACGTGCTCCGCGCTATCATTCATCCGGAGATCATCCTGAGTTACATCCCTTCCGACACAACGCCGGCGCAGGACCCGGTGCAGTCAGCCCCCGCCAAGAGTGACATAGTCCAGGAGCCGGCGAAGGAGTATGTCTTCTCCTATGCCCGGGGAGTCCACGAACCGAAGATAAAATCGCTGAAGGTGCTGGACAGGCGGCAGGAGAACACCGCCAGGAAGATCGGCGATGGACACCGGATCGCCTGTGGAGTTGCCGGATCTGGTAAGACGGTCGTCCTGGTCGCACGGGCACGCTGGCTTCACGACCGCGACCCCGAGGCAAAGATCCTGTTGCTCTGCTACAACGTCTCCCTTGGAGCGTATCTGAAACATATCCTCGCCGATTACCCACGGATAACCGTCACTCACTTCGACGGATGGGCGAAGCAGAACGACGTTATCCGATACAGGTGCGACCCGATCACCGGCCACGTCGAGGACGACGAGCACCTCGGCAACCGCCTGCACGCGCAACTCTCGAGCCGCGTCGGAGACTTTCGGGCGTATGATGCGGTCCTGGTCGATGAAGCTCAGGACTTCCATCCGACCTGGTTCTCGTGCATCCTTCTCGCGATGAAAGACCCGTATGACGGCGACCTGCTGATCGTATGCGACGGCAACCAGGGGATCCGGCCGGTTGGGATGGTCAGCTGGAAGTCCGTAGGGGTCAGGGCACAGGGCAGAACCGTTCATCGCGCCCTGGATCTGGATCGGAACTATCGGAACACCCGTGAGATCCTGAAGCTCGCATCACACTTTGCCTCACAGGATACACAGTTCAACGAGGACTCGTTTGGGATCATCCCGGTCGATCCCTACCAGGCGCAGCGGAGCGGCCCAAAGCCGTTCCTTGTGCGGTGCACGAATCACAGCGATGAGTGCCAGAAGGCACTTGAGATCGTGAAAGGCCTTCTTGCCGGCAGGCTGCCGGACGGCAGCGCCCTTGAAGATGTGCACCCTGAAGAGATCGGGATACTCTACCGGAAGGCGTCGGCTGAGGACAAAGAACTGCTCGGCGATCTTATTGAAGGCATTCGTCCGTATGCCCCCGTCGTCTGGATCAACGAGGATTCTTCATCACGAGCGAGAGTGCTGGACGAGGGTGTCAAGATCCAGACGGTTGACTCTGCAAAAGGGTTGCAGTACCGAGTGGTAATCCTGCTCTGGCCGGATGCGTTCGTGCCGGTCAGGCCGGGTGACCTACCGCTTGAGAACAGCCGGTTCTATGTTGCGCTTACGCGGGCGGAGGATGTCCTGATTGCCACGCATTCATCGAAAAATGAGTATGTCGACAAGATGTTAGCGTCGGATGATGTTGTGATCCGCTGACGTATCGGTTCGAACGCCAGAACATTGGCAATTATCCGCACTTCAGTTGCTCACGTGCATATACAATCCGGATTTTGACACCCCAGTTATGCTCTGCAAAGTGTCTCTCCATGAGAGGCCTACACGCCCGTTTGTCTCCCACCAGACCGAGCGAGACAGCAGCAAAGCCACGAACCAGGAAATCCGGATCCGAAAGTGCGTAAACGAGCTGATCCACCACTTCACTATCACGTACTTTACCCAGGGCCAGGATGGCGTCAAGACGTTCGTATCTGTCAGCACGTTGTGCATCTTTGAGAAGGCGATTGCGATCCTTCCAGTGTGTCTCGTAGAGGATATCAATAACCGCGTTAAGATGTGCGAGGATTGTCTTCCGTTCTTCGATGATCTCCTTGAGGGTGTATGTCC
>CAYTKX010000137.1:0-1896 GCA_964438495.1 uncultured Staphylococcaceae bacterium | reverse complement strand
CAAAAAAATAATAACCAAGTTAACCAACCTAAGAAAAAGATCCAAGCAACTAATAAAAAGAAAAAAATAGTCCCAAAAAACTATTCTAAGTATGATAATCGCCAGAAAAATCGGTAATTTTGTATCAAAATTCATTTCTGTTAACATAATATATACAAGTTATAATAATAAATCACCAATATAATTGACAGTATCTTGAATTATTATATCTAAATGATATAATAAAAAATTGAAGAGGTGGTTTTTATGGCTTATGAACCTAAATCGAAATCAAATAACATGGATCTACTTTGCGAAGCGTTATTGCAATTAGAAACTATGGAAGAAGCATACCGCTTTTTAGAGGATCTATGCACTATGAGTGAACTGGAAAAAATGTCACAGAGGATGGAAGTTGCGGTGATGCTTTTTCATAAGGCTTCATATCAAAAGGTTAAGATTAAAACAAAAGCTTCTACCACAACAATTGGTAGAATTAATAAATCACTGAAGTATGGCAATAACGGTTATAAAACAGTTTTCTTTAGACTGAAAGATCCATCCAGATTTAAACCGTAAACTAAATAATTTTGAGTTGAAATGTAAAAATATAAACATTTCAACTCTTTTTTTATCTAAAATAAGCGAAAAAGTGTTATTTTGTATTAACGCGTTAGAGTGCTGGTAGAGAAATTGCAAATAAAAGTTATAAATTTGTCTTGACTTATTGAACGAAAAATATTCAGTTTATATAATTAAGTTAGAATTCGACTTAATTGTCTAATTTTAGGGGAAGGAGTAAAAAATATGAAAATAAGTAAATTATTTTTAAGCCTCTTATTAGTTTTTTTTCTTAGTTTTATAACATTAGGTTGTAATGGTTCAACAACTGAGACTACAACTGAACCAGAGGAACAAAGCATTGAAGGAGAATATTCAATTGACATAACTGATTTAGGAATGCCTTTGGTATTCTATTTAAAAATCGATGCTGAATCAAACTTCTATCTTTCAAGTGATAGAAATTATGAAGTAGATAAGGGACATGGAATTGTCGGAAGTAGCGGTGATACTTATATGCTTATCTATAGCGACTCAACTACGGAGGAACCAAAAAATTCAACCTTTAAGATTGAAGAAGGAAATCTTGAGTTTCAAACTGCATTACCTTACGGCTCTTCAAATTTGCCCGCTTCTAAAGTTGATGAAGAGGATCCAGACATAACTTACTATTTGGTAGGTAAAGTATTGATGTATGAAGAATATTTTGGTGAGTATGCCGGAACTCATACCGTTTCAGCCATGGGACAAGAAGTTGTATATGATTATTATCTCAGACTTAAAGAAGGAAGAGAGTTTGAGTTTGTGTCAAATTTTGAAATGGGTGACGACCCTCAAGAATACATAGAAAGCGGATACTTTGATATGGAAGGCAGTGAACTTAGTTTAGATTTAGGTTCAGAAACAATTACCGGTAATTTTGATAATGACATGAACCTAACGATTCCAATTAAAGCTAGTTCTATGGGTTCAAGAGAAGAAAGAGTTTTAAGGGTAGCTACAACTGCAAGTTGTGCTAATACTTATTATGGTTATTACGCTTCATACACCGGAGAAACTCTTAATTACGAAGTTGATCTTGTTTTAGTATTGGATAAATTTGGCGGATATGTTCTGACAATTGATAATTCAAATTCTGGTGAAGTAAATGAAACTGGAGCTTTTACTCATGAAGGACAAGATTTAAGCTTTACTCCAGCTGCAGCTAATGATAGCTATTCAGCTGAATTAGCTAATTATGTGATAAATGGTGATTTTATAATTAATGAAACCACTAAAGAAACTGTGCAATTATATTGTCAAACAGTTCAAGGAACCTTTACGGCCGAAGGTGAAGATGAATTAGAGAACCAATAT
>CAYTKX010000136.1:0-1898 GCA_964438495.1 uncultured Staphylococcaceae bacterium | reverse complement strand
GCTTCCTGGTTGTTAGACTTTTTCAGTGATTGGTTCAGCAGGTTAAAACCGTCACTGATAAATATGGAATCGCCTCCTGAATATTCATCGGCAGGTGCTCCGGGTGAGTACCAGGGATCATTGATATGCTGACGAGGGAACAGGTGAAATATGGATCCCCTGAATACCATAAAGCAGATGCTCACCCGTTCATCGAGGTAGATCAGTTCTTTTTCCACCCGGTTTCGGAATGCCGCGGGTTTATTGAATGCGGCTTGTACCTGACTGGAGATTTTATAGTTTCCCTGATCATCGAACAGTTGACGGATAGAGATGGTATTTCCCGATAATCCGAGTTGTTGTGCCAGTGATTTGTTTGCAACGCGCACGAACGGCAGGGTTTGCCAGATTTCCGGATAGGTCATCATACTCAGGATCACTTCATCGGCCGATTTATCGTAAAGTATAGATTTTCTCGCCACTTTACGAATGATTTCGCTATTCAGGGTACTAAGTGGTTCGATTCGTCCATCAACGCCCTGCACCCAGAGTTCACTAAATTCTTTGACCACCTGGGAATTGATTCCGGGAATATTGGCACCAGTTCCGGGTTGAGCCATGATGTTAGAACTCATACCTCCCACCAGGATGAGGGTAAGAGCAGAATGTGCTGAAATTTGTTTCAGTCGTTTTACCCGCTTGTTGAAGTAAGAGTTTTTGTTGATCAGTGAAAGGATGAACCCCAGGGTCATCAAGGCATAGCTTAGGTAAGAGATCCATGTCCCCCAATAATCATGGTTGACAGAAAGGATTGTGCCTTTTTCGTCGGTATCATACGACGACTGGAAAAATTTATAGCCTTTATATGTCAAGGTATTGTTCATGTATATCCGTTCGTTACGTTTCACTCCCTCTGCCTCGTCGATAAGCACCACTTCAGAGGCATACGATGAGGGTGATTGTGATCCGGGGTAGCGCTCCAGCTGAAAATCATTCAGGAATAACTGAAAGGGCAACGGGGTTGGTTTTGCCCCATACGCCAGCTTCAGGGTAGCGTTTTGTATGGGTATTTCCAAGGTGTCGGCTGCGTTACCTGCACGTCCGAAAACCTGGACGATTTGTTCTTGTCCTCCACCGGAAAGTTTTACAATAACTGCATCCTCCCCGGTTTGCATATTGCTTTTTACTGCCGTAAACGTTGCGCTGGGGAGAAAGTCACGAACCAGGAATCGGAAATCTCCCAGGTTGTAAAGGAACATTTTTTTTATGGCGATGGTATCCCCTGGTTGGTAATCAATGGTTTCCTGGTTTCCCATGGTACTCTCCCGGGTGATTGAGTCAGAAGTCATGAAGAGCTCATTATTCCTTGCAAAGAAAGAAATCCCTGTTGCTTTTTGCACTTCAAAACCGGCAGTAAAACCCGGGTATTCGAGTTTGTCGCCCCGCCGGAAGGAAAAAGACTGCATTCCCTGCCGGTCGGGAGCAGAAAATACAAAATCGATGACCGGTTCACCCGAAGCAGAAGATACAGGTTTCCGCTCGGCTTGTGAGATAAATCCGATTGTTTTGATTTTTATTTTTTCTCCGTTTATAACCAGTTTTGTTGAAAACTGTTTTGGTGTGGATTCAGAAAGCCTGACCACTTTCTCCTTTTGCTGATTGTCTGTTCCGGCATAAAAATAAGCTTCAGATGAGAGGATGAAACCGGCACTCTCATTTTCGCGGATATGCATAGTTCCTTCGAAGCTAAACCACCGGGTAATGGCGGCTCCCAGGATCATCACAATGAAAGCCAGATGAAACAAACCAATGGTAAAACGTTTTTTTGTGAACAACCGGTATTTAAAAATATTATTCAACAGGTTGACTCCAAATAATGCCCAAAGAAGTTCGAACCACCAGGCATTATACACCAGTGA
>CAYTKX010000135.1:0-1902 GCA_964438495.1 uncultured Staphylococcaceae bacterium | reverse complement strand
GGTATCGTCTTCCAAAACCCTGACAATCAATTCATCGGGGCAACGGTGCGTGATGATATTGCTTTCGGCTTAGAAAATAAAAAAGTGCCGCAACAAGATATGGACGCTATTATTGAAGAATACGCCCATAAAGTCGGCATGAGTGAGTTTCTTGATAAAGAACCAGTCAATTTAAGTGGCGGACAAAAACAAAGAGTCGCCATCGCTGGTGTTTTAGCGATGAAACCACGTATTTTATTACTTGATGAAGCCACTGCAATGCTTGACCCACGTGGAAAGCGCGAAATTAAAGAAATCATTTTAGAATTACGAAAAGAAATCCCTGATTTAACGATTATTAGCATTACCCATGACATTGAAGAAACAATGAATAGTGATGAAATAATTGTGATGAACGAAGGGCGGATTGTTTTACAAGGACCGCCGGAAGTCATTTATAAAAATCATGAACGCTTAACGAGTATTCGTCTTGATTTACCATTTATTTTTAAAATTAAACTTGAACTTGCTGAGCAAGGAATTCACGTTAAAAGTAATGACATTGACGCTCTAGTGGAGGAATTATGGCCATAAAATTCCATCACCTTAGTTTTACTTACGCCCCCAAGTCACCATTTCAATTTGAGGCCTTGCAAGATATTAATTTAGAAATTAAAGATAAGTCTTTTACTGCAGTTATTGGTCACACGGGAAGCGGTAAATCGACATTAGTCCAACATATTAATGGTCTTTTATTACCTAGTGAGGGCATCGTTGAAGTTGATGGGGGACTACTTTTACCAACTAAAACAAAAAAATACGCTAAAAGATTAAAGAAAAGACTTAAAAATAAAAAAGTAACACCCGCAGAAAAAGAACGAAGTGAATATCTTTTAAGCGTTATGGAGCAATATAAAGCTTATAAGATTAAAAACTTACGGAAAAAGGTCGGAGTTGTGTTCCAATTCCCTGAATATCAACTCTTTGAAGAAAATGTCATTAAAGACGTTAGTTTTGGTCCACAAAATTTTGGGGTCCCTAAAGATGAAGCAATCTTACTTGCTAAAGAAGCGCTAACGCTTGTTGGGCTTGGGCAAGAATTTTATGAGCGGTCGCCCTTTGAACTTTCAGGTGGCGAAAAAAGAAGAGTCGCCATCGCTGGCATTCTTGCGCTTAAACCAGAAATCTTAGTTCTTGATGAACCAACCGCAGGCTTAGATCCTTTAAGTGCCTATAAAATGATGCATACTTTTTCTGAAATTCATAAACGGGGGACGACCATTATTTTAGTAACCCACGATATGGACCTTGTTTTACGTTACGCAACCGATGTCGTTGTTATGAAAAACGGCACGATTATTGAAGAAACAACTCCGCAACAGTTATTTAGCAATATTAAAGATGATTATAGTTTAGAAGTACCAGTGCTTTATGAAGTGATGGTCGCCCTTAAAAAAAGAGGATGCCCCCTTGATTTTACAAAGATTACCTCAATTAATAAACTGGCAAAAGCTTTGAAAGAGTTAAAGGAGAATAGCAAATGAAAAACATCTCCTTAGGTCGTTATATACCGACAAACTCTTTTATACATAAAGCTGACCCGCGCATTAAGTTTTTTGGTCTTATCATCTTTATGGTTTTAATATTCTTAAGATTTACGAATCCGGCGATGGACTTTATAATGTATGGCATTTACGCCCTTGTTATATTTATCATCATGAAGGTTGCTAAATTAAAGGTTTTCGCTATCTTTAAACAGCTGAAAAGCTTATGGTTTATGATGCTATTTTTACTCGTTATCAATATTATTACTTTTCAACAAAGTGGCGGCACGATATGGTTTAAAATCGGCTCTTTAGCGATTCGTGATATTGCAATTTATCAGACGTTATACATCTTTTTACGGCTTGTGTTAATGATTGC
>CAYTKX010000134.1:0-1909 GCA_964438495.1 uncultured Staphylococcaceae bacterium | reverse complement strand
TAATAGTCCTCCTTCTTTATGCGCTTTTATTATACAACAAACGAAATGATTTTGGGCAACATAAACTACGAAAAACGAAAGAAAAAACGATAAATGGGGAAAAATATACCGAAAGGCACATTAAACATTAGTTTTCTTACTATATTTATTTAATTAGAAAGTAATTCAATACCAAGTAAAAGTGAAGAAACCGTTATATCAAAGGCACTACTTAGGCGCCCCAAGATCATTAAGGTTGGGTTGCGGCGTCCGTTTTCTAAGTCACATAAGTAGTTATGGTTAATATTTGAACGTACTGATAATTCTAAAAGGCTCCACCCTTTAGCTTTGCGTAGTTGTCGTAATCTTATGCCAAACTTTTCATGTAATTCCATAAGTTATTCCTTAAAAGGGGCGGCTAATTCCCGTAATTTAATAAATAGATGATTAACATTCCCTTTACTTATTGGTTTAGGGGAGTTAAGTTCTTCGGTCATAAGTTCGGCAAGTTCGTTTAATGTTGCGTCTTCATGTTCTAAACGTAACTTCATCAGCGTACCGAGTTTAATGTTTTCAAGCGGCATATCACCGTAA
Organism: uncultured Staphylococcaceae bacterium; assembly: GCA_964438495.1. Classification (GTDB taxonomy): domain Bacteria; phylum Bacillota_I; class Bacilli_A; order RFN20; family CAG-826; genus UBA1361. The sequence goes on along the minus strand of CAYTKX010000134.1, from coordinate 1,336 downwards.
ACCCGCCGCACAATATTAATATTCTCAATTTGCGCTTCACTACTTCGTAATGTTTTATTGTAATTTGCCTCATCACAAATAAACATGCGGTTTGTCGTGTTTTGCATATCGCGATCAATACGAATACTTTCAAATTCTAAAGAAGCGTTTGCGGCACCAACAAAGACAAGAAAGGTCGATATTTGATCACTTCTTTTTAAATATACAATATATTTATCTCGTCTTTTACTCACTTTAGCGTTAAAACGTGTTTTCTCAAACCGTTCGAGCATACGCGCTAGACGATGGGCGTAACGTTCATTATTTACAACTATTTCTAAATGATAATTACTACTTACCGGACTCGTCATTGACCCACTTGCTAAGAAAGCACCAGTAAAATAGCCGCCTAAAGTGTCATCACTATAGACAATTTTGCGACTGACTGCACTATCATAAAAATCAATCGCTAACGTTTCAATTATTTCATCGACCCGTTCGGCAATAACAACATTAAACTTAATCTTTTTTCCAAACTTGCGGTTAGTGATATAAGAAAAGTTTGGTTCAAAGCCAAAAATATCTTTCACTAATTGGTAGATATACTTAGCAACTTTAGCGTTTTCAGTACTTACTTTAATAACTTCATGGTTATCACGAATAATAAAATGGCCACTATGTTTAATAATGGCGGCAAGCGTTGCTTTACGCCGCGGTAAACTATAGTTTAGCGTATTAAAGGTAATATCTTCTTTCGCTTTTACAGTAAATGATACATTCATGCCTATATTATAAAGGAAAAGAGGCTTTTTCGCCTCTTTTTTCACCTATTAAGAGTGTTATTATTTTCGTTTGATATACCGATTAGCGGCTAAAGCGGCAATTGCGCCATCATTGGTGGCCGTTACAATTTGCCGTAACACTTTCTTATTAACGTCGCCAATACTATATAAACCAGGAACACTCGTCATCATTTCTTGATCAACGAGCACAAATCCTTTGTCGTCACGCACATCAAACTCACTTAAAAAGTCTGTTACGGCGTCACTACCTACAAAGGGGAATACACCTTTGACATCAAGTGTTTTTTCACTGCCGTTTTCAATATTTTTAATAAGGATGCTCGTTACTCCGTTTTGGTCTCCAAAGACTTCAACCGGAATTGAATTTAAATGAAACTCGACATTCGGGGAATTACGTAATTCTTCCATTAGTGATTCATCGGCTCTAAAGTTTTCATTGCGATGGACAATATGAATCTTTTTGACAATTTTAGCGACAAACACGGCTTCTTCTATTGCCGAATTACCGCCACCTATAATAACAATGGCGTCATTTTTATAAAGGTTACCGTCAC
>CAYTKX010000133.1:0-1949 GCA_964438495.1 uncultured Staphylococcaceae bacterium | reverse complement strand
TTGTGATCACGCAGAGCGGAGTATTCACATCATGATCCAGCTTCGATATCTTTTGTAGTTCAGGGATCAACTTTTCTAGTTCATCTATTTTCTCCAGCTTAGTCTTGCATGAGTTTAAGGCTTCCCGCATAAAACGACTCTCGTTGCGGTACTTAAGAGATTGCTGACGACAGTAAAATATCACAACAGCCAGAATCAAGACAAGCGCAATCAGTACCCATGAGGTCAAAGAACCAGCGGACGCCAAAAGCACAAAGTTAGCCATTGAAAGCATCACGACCTTCCTTCTTGCCTTGATAGGCAGCATTGAACACTAGTAAAAATTATCTTTCGAGTAATCCTGTGCATAAGAGCGAGTACTTTAGAGCATAAGATCGACGTATTGATCATATCTTTTACATCAATGATTTCAGTTGAACTACATAACATTATCATTCTCTCTTTCCAATCAGTCTCTTATATATTTTATAAGGGTAGAACTCATAACACCATTGTGCCAAGAATGCATCTCTGAACCTATCAAAGCACGATCATGCATACCAGCCTGGTCTATTACTCCACAAAAATACTGAAAGTCTGAACTGCTGAAGCTACCCCCACGCAGATCCCTTCTTCCAATGGACATGCCATATGAACTTGGGTATGCACGAACATTTTCTCCAACCTGTGTGCCAACTAGCACTCCATTCACAAAAGCTTTCAAGACTCCGTTATTATACGTTAAGCCATAAGATCCCCATGAATACTCATAGAAAGCAGGATTAAACAACGGAATACCTAACAGATGATAGAATACTTCTGCATATGGAGTAAAGGAGACAGCTATCTCCAACATCGTATTTTCATCATCATCTTGCGTTACTGCGAAGTGCAGTTTTTTATCGGATTTATTGTACCATATTCCTGCAGATGGTTTGTAGCGCAAGCTAGAGCTATATGGGTCACTCGGAATCCATATCAAAGTTCCCTGGCTGGGTGGTCCGGTATCAAGGAAGCCACCTTTCTTGTCAAACTTTGCAAATGCCAATAATGAAAATGAGTTATCCGTGTTTAAGCTATCCAAACCTGTGGAATCTGGTTGAGGAGCCACAGATATGTAATTATCGATTCCATTGAACTTTGTACAATACCTGCTGAATGCTCCACCCCAAGGTATTGTGGCAGAAATCAGAGAAAAACCCTCAGCAGTACCGCTGTAGTTGTTTCCGGAAGAATCGGGAAGATAGTTATTGCCTTCAAAAAGCCATGGAAATAGTATTAATCGTTCCATTTCAAGATACATGATGTTTGGTTTATCTGAGCCAAGATCCAAAAAGGGATAGTTAAAGGACATCTCTGCATTGCGTGATACTTCCTGACCCTGGAGAGATGCTGTGATATAGCTCATCACTTTGTAATGTGACCTGCTATTTACATAACTGTAGCGGAGACTGTCGATTCTGCAATTGCCGATTATAAAATCATCAAAGCTCTGAGTAAAAGTGAGTTCGTCGGCGAAGTTTTCTCCCTGTAGATAGGAATCCAGAAACTCTTGAGAACCAGCATTACGTATTGCATTTCTAAGAGCGAAATCACTTACATTCTCAGCTTCTTTGTTCAACTGATTCCTGATCAAAATTTCGGGAACTCCCCCAATAAACTTGTTTAGAGAAGTTAGAATACCCGCATATATTGTAGTCATCAGAATAACAAAGATTAGAGCAGCTCGACCCATCTTAAGCTCCCTGCAGGTAACTATTCATAAAGAAACACTTCAACTGGATGTTTGTGCGCAAGGGTTGATCCTGTCGCCATGGGCTATCTCGACGGAAAGTAAGCAGTATTTCTGCAGACATCACATTTGCGGGAGTAGTTGTTTGGTTATCATTCTTGTCATAGTAGTTGAAAGCCACATCCTCAATGTAGAGTATATATCCGAGAGGTTCAATCAAGGTTCCGTCCTGGTTAAT
>CAYTKX010000132.1:0-1950 GCA_964438495.1 uncultured Staphylococcaceae bacterium | reverse complement strand
AGAAAGCATTATAGTTGAGCAAACATGCATTGTATGGGAAAATAGCCTTATGTTAAAGACCGTGCTCTTAAAACTTAAAACGAAAAAGTATATGCTAGCGATGCTTGGCTATTTTGTTTTCTTTATGGGTTTATACACCGTTCTTGATTATTTAAATACTCCTTATCCTTTAATGAGTGAAACATATGGGGTGTGGCTTGTTATTATTAATATTTTATTAAATGCCGTAATGGCGGCAATAAGTGCTTTTTTAATTGGGGCCACTACTGCGCAGTTTGATTTTAGTAAACGAAGCAGCAAAGGGGCGAATGCTTCTTACTTCTCGATTATCTTTGGCGTCTTTACCTACGGTTGTACCCCATGTGTTATTAGTTTTTTAGCGGCAATTGGTATTTCCTTTAGTGTCGCGGTATTACCGCTTGCCGGCCTTCCTTATAAATTTATGTCGCTTGGATTATTATTAATTGGTCTTGTTTGGGTACTCGTGGCGATAAATAAAACAACGTGTAAAGTTAATACGACAAAAGATGATCCAACTGTAATATTAAGGCAAGATTCTAAATAAAGAAGATTAAAGGTTCATTAATCGTTAATGAGCCTTTTTTTATTATTATTTTTTCATCATTAAGAAGATTTTCATATGCGCCATCTGTTAATAAAACCCGAATGTTTTGCGCTTCACCTTTTAAGTTAAAGATGCCGTAAAGCGTTTCTTCATCACTTATAAGGCGGGCGATAATAATATCTTCATATTCCGTTTGCTCAATGATAAATGAATGATGTTCTTTAAAGATTGGTAATTTCTTTAGTTCCACTAGGTTCATAATAAAACTATAGTACTTATCATCTTTAATCTTTAAATCAATGACATCTTTATTAAATAAGTCAGGACGATGCTTAGCTTTAACTTCTTGACCAGCGTAAAGATAGCCGACTCCATTTTGGAAAAAAGACCAAGCGGTAATATTTTTAAGTACTTCTTCATTTTTACATAGCGCAAAGATGCGTTCCGTATCATGATTTTCAATTGTTCTTATTTTTAAATAACCAAATGGATACTCTTTTTCTTGACGCCGCACAAGTTTTAAATAGTCTTCAAGTTTTCCTTCGCCTTGTAAATACCTTTTAAAAGCGGGATAAACGTCATAATCATATAGCATATCAAACGCTTTATACATCTCTCCATCAGCGTGTCCAACATAATTATTAGCCCATACGAAATCAAGAAAGCCTTGTTCCACTGATTCGCTAAGCCAAATAAGTTCGCTGTCTATGTCGTCTAATGCTTTACGAACATATTCCCAAAAGGCAAGGGGCACTAAAGGGGCGACATCAGCGCGGAAGCCATCAACACCAACACTTACCCAATATTTAAGCATTTCTAACATATAATCCCATAAATCGCGATTGTTGTAATCTAAATCAATAATGTCATACCAGTCGCCAATCTTATTGCCAACTTTCCCATTTTTATAAAAGAAGAATTCTGGATGTTCTATTAAAAGTCGTGAATCAGGACTTGTATGATGTAATACAATATCAATAATGACTTTAAAGCCAAAAGAATGAGCAATGTTTAAAAAGCCTTGGAAATCTTCTAAAGTTCCTAACTCTTCATTAACAAGATAATAATCTTTAATAGCGTAAGGACTCCCTAGTTTTCCTTTCCTTGCTTTTTCACCTATGGGATGAATAGGCACTAAATACAAAATATCGACCCCTAGTGCTTTAATCCGCGGAAGATCATGGATTAAAGCGTTAAAGGTTCCTTCTTTTGTATGATTGCGAACGTAGATTTGATAGACGGTTTGGTTTTTTAAATATAATTTTCTTTTCATATAAATAGTTTAACAAATATCAAAAATGATTTGCCACTTTTTCATTACTTTAGATTGAATATAAAAAAAGACCTCTTTAAGGTCATTTTCTTCTTTCTTACCTAATCGTAAG
>CAYTKX010000131.1:0-1966 GCA_964438495.1 uncultured Staphylococcaceae bacterium | reverse complement strand
CCCTAGTTTTTAACGATTTGCAATTTACAAAATAAAAATCCTAACAAATTAGTAATTTAGTATTGACATACCAAAATCACCAAATGAACAAAACACTTACTTTTTTACTTTTATATTAGTATAATATGTATGAAAAGTTAAACAAATTATACAAGGAGGTTAATATGGATAAACATAAAGGAAAATATATGTGGACAGTAACTGTTGGAGAAAAAGGACAAATAGTCATACCTAAACAAGCTAGGGATATTTTTGATATTAAACCAGGAGATAGTTTAATTATTCTGGCAGATGAAGAAAGAGGAATCGCGATTCCTCCAAAAAGTCAATTTGAGGTCATTTATAAGAATATATTAGGAGGTGATAAATGATGAATGCTATAGAAATTAAAAATATTACAAAGGAATATAAAACATTTAAATTAGATAATGTCAGCTTTAATGTAGAAGAAGGACATATCGTAGGTTTCATTGGGAGAAATGGTGCTGGAAAGACTACGACCATAAAATCAATATTAAATATTGTTAAAGCAAATAGTGGAAATGTAAAGTTCTTCAACCTAGAATTAAAGGATCATGAAAACATCATTAAAAATCAAATTGGATATTCTAATGGAACGACTAATTACTATCCTCGAAAAAAACTGATAGATATTATTAATGTAACTAAGACTTTCTATGAAAATTGGGATGATCGTATTATGAATGAATATAAAGATTTATTCCAATTAGATCTATCAAAAACTCCTAGCGAATTATCTGAAGGAATGAAAGTCAAGTTTAATTTATTATTAGCTCTAAGTCATCACGCTAAAGTTTTGATACTTGATGAACCAACAAGTGGACTTGATCCATTCTCTAGAGATGAAATATTAGAAGTGTTTATTGAACTCAAAAAAAGAGGAACAGCTATATTGTTCTCAACCCATATAACATCGGATTTAGAAAAGTGCGCGGATGATATTGTATATATTAGTGGAGGAAAAATTGTAAGTTCTTGTAGCAAAGAAGATTTTATTAAAAAACATAAATCTAATAATGAAACTTTAGAGAACATTATATTAAGACTTGAGAGGGAAAAACATGATTAATCTTATTAGAAAAGAGTTTAAATTAAGTGCTCATATACTTTCATATCTTTTTATTTCTTTTGGATTAATGACTTTTATTCCAGGTTATCCTATTTTAGTTGGAGTGTTCTTTTCGTGTCTAGGAATATTTCAATCATTCCAATCATATAGAGAATCTAACGATATAGCCTATTCAATACTACTTCCTGTAACTAAAAAAGATATTGTAAAAGCTAAATTCATCTTTGTTTGTACCATAGAATTATTAACTTTTTTATTGATGTTGATGATTACAATCATAAGAATGACTTTATTAAAAGATGTAGATGCATATGTTAATAATCCATTACTAACAGCAAATCTAGTATTTTTAGGATATGCCCTAATAATCTTTGGATTATTTAATATCCTATTTGTTAGAGGATATTTTAAAACAGGATATTATTTTGGGAGACCGTTTATCTCGTTTTGCATTGTTGGTTTTATTGTAATAGGACTCGCTGAAGCACTTAGATATTTCCCTAGATTAGAAGTTTTAAATTCTTTTGGATTTGAAAACATTGAAGTTCAATTACTAGGTTTATTTGTAGGAATTGCTTTATACTCTTTATTTACCTATATAGGTTTTAAATGCTCTGTAAAATCATTTGAAGAAATAGATTTATAGAAGAAAGCATATTTATACCTTACATTGTAAAATAACTAAATTAGTATCAAAAAGAGCAATTGTATTTTTTCTACTAATTCTGAACTCAATCATTTTTTTAACTATCTGAGGAAAGCCAAGTAGGCTCGAAGCAATCAGTAAATAAATTATAGGGTGCGTAAATGTTGTTAGGGTGCGTGATTTACCATCAAGGGTGCGTAAAATTACCTAAGGGTGCGTAATTGTATCAA
>CAYTKX010000130.1:0-2055 GCA_964438495.1 uncultured Staphylococcaceae bacterium | reverse complement strand
GTGTTATCGGGGGAATACCCGGGGGATATACTGGAGGGTATCCAGGGGAGCCGATCTGAGGATACCCGGGGGAACTGATAGGAGGGTATCCTGACGGTCTGCCGGGGAATATGCTGGATGGATATGAGGGGCGTGGGGCTGCCGGGTATGCAGAGCGCCGGGGCGTCCGGACTGTGACGTATGGTTGCATCGGTCTGATCGGCCGGATGCCGATATACGGTGCCGGATGTGTAGTTCGGTAATTTGATGGGTATCGTGGCGGCCCGGCGAAAAACGCAGGATAGCCTGCCGGATACCTAACCGTTGGCGAGCGCCCGTATGTGCGCCCTCGTGCGGGGTCTCGTGACGGCGCGGTGCTCCGAGTCTGGCGAGGCACAAAGATACCTGGAGTGGGTTTTTGTGGGGCGCCCACTCCTCTGGGCAGCGGAACGTTTCGAACCTGGAACCCTAGATTCAGGTTGAAGAGAGGGTCCCGGACTTGTATCGGGCCAGCACGATGGCGCCAGATGGGGTTAATGCCTTCGCGGATTAGCGGGATGCCTTCTGGAGCGTGCTGCCGGGTATACTTCTCGAAGATATCCCCAACGTTTGCCGCGCGTCGTGCCAGAGCTGCACGGGCCTCCGTGCGCATCCCTCCGATATCGAACAGGAGCGGCTCAGTCACTTTCGCCCCCATTGTCCGGGCGATCAGCGTGATATCAGCCGGATCTTTGAACCTTCCGGGATAGTGCCGAATAACGGCGGCTTTTCCAGGTATGGTTTCCCGGTAATTTAGGAAGAACATTGTTTTTCCCCAAAGAGTCCTGCCGATCGGCATCATCCTCACCCCGCCGCTGGAAATCAGCCCGGATAATCGATCTGTGGGGAGATTCCAACGGGGTTCCCAATGAGGATGGAGATCCAGCACGATCTGACCATCCGGCATCCGAGCCGTATAACGCCCGGCACCTTCCGTCAGTTTTGAAGTCTCGTGGACTAGTGGGCCGAGGTCGGGCATATCTTCTTTCAGGATATCATGGATGTCCTGCGCGACTTTCGCGGCCTTCTTGGGCCGTATGTCGAGGTCGAGGTCTCCAAGAGTGTACCGGCCATGCTCTCCGAGGATCGCGCGCTCTGTGGTGGATCCGTAGGGGACGATATCGCGCCGGTGCTGCCTGACGTACGTCGTCACCTTACCCCACGTCTTTGGAGGGATGGTACTTGGAGAGATGGTGCCCCACGGTTCGACTGCAGGCATCTGCCCGAGTTCTCGGATACTGGCAATCTTCCGGGCTTCAATCGCACCAGTCAGGAAAGATTCTGATTTGGTTCGAGCCAGGCGCTCCAGCATCACTGGGCGCATAAATGCCCATGAAGATTCTGACATCGGTAGATATCCGGATCGGATCGGTGTCTCACCGAATGCCCTCACAGGAGAGCCGACGAACGGCCGCACTCCTTCCGATCCTATTACAATGCCTGTTAACGGCCGATTCGCCACCCATTCAGTTTTCCCTAACAACGGGCGCTCAAGAGGATTCCGGCCATACACCCCAATGATTCTAGTGATCTGGGGTGTAGCCTCTATACCAGTTGGGATCCGAACGTATCCGGCACCGATTGGAGAGACGGACTTTATACCCCGCCCTACACCCCGGAAGACCTTACCGCCGGCAAAGAACGCAACCCCTGTTTCAACAGGACTGGTTTCTATCCCGGATCTTACCGTCTCGAAGAACCTCGGGATCTCCCGGGGGATCGCCTGCGCGGTCTCAATCGGGTGCGTCAGATAGTGCGGGATCTTGACGATTTCGTGAACCGCTCCCGTGAACCCGGCGATCGCTCCCCCCGCGATTGCCGGGACAGGGCGCTCGATGATCTCGGTGAGGAGGGCTTTCTGGGCTTTGGAGAAATCTATTCCGAGAACCTTTTGCCCGATCTTAGAGCCCATCGTCACCGGGATGGTGTGGACCTGCAGCCATGGCATGTGCTCATAGAGATCAACCATGGTTGATGCGGTCGGTGCCGCGCTCCCGGCGGGGACGTATCGTTCGTACGATTCGTGAGTGGATTTGA
>CAYTKX010000129.1:0-2091 GCA_964438495.1 uncultured Staphylococcaceae bacterium | reverse complement strand
AGTGTGAAGTTAGTGATGCCGAGAGCTGCTAGGGGAGAAAGATCGACCGACTCAGAATATGTTCCGGGACCGACTCTAATCCTGATGGCTTCACCAGCGTACAAACCTGAATCAACAAAACTCTGAACAAAATCAATCGCTTGATTTATAGTATAAAACGAGCCATTTCCAGTACTCGACACACGAATGTCATTAAGATTTAGTGCATACATTGTGGCATTCGGTACAATCTGATCGTGAAGCATTGCATTAGAATAATTAATGTTTATATCACGATACGATGGCATGCAGCCAGGCGTTTCGAAAACGAGTCGAACTGTAGCATCCTTAGTATACAAGTATGGGATACTATAAAAACCATTTTGATCTATGCTAAATGACCCATGTCCTTGTCCATTGATTAATATTGTTCCCGTTATGTTAGAAAAGTCGCTGCCATCGATTTGTCCTTTTATCATGCAAACTGACCTATTTTCAATCTGATTTAACCAGTTAGTAGATGTAGCTATATTACTTACAACCCAGTTATCGAACTCGTACGGACTCCATCCAAGTTCACCATGCCGCCAGTTCCATTCATTAAAATGTTCTTTATGCGGAATGATTATCTCAACTTGGTTTCCATTCTCATCCGTTACATATATGGGAGCTTCTGTAATAGGATAGGGGACATCTGTCGCATGAACAATTTGATCAAAATATGTGTGGTCCAATAAGTCATCGGCATAATCAGTTAGTGCTGATAGGTAGTTGGTATTGATTTCCAGTTCCGGTATTGGGGACCCACCACTCATGCTATTTCTTTTCAGATATAGACTTGATCTTGTTGGTACTAGCACAGGCGCATAATTTTGTGTTAGTTCAAAATCGTAATACCACGCGCTATCACTGGTTGAGAAATCCTCCAACACAGATCCTGGTTGCCTATCATATTCGCATTTAGCTGCTTGACCGCTATCATTGGGAAACACAACTACATCAAGAGACCATGATACTGCAAGTGGGTCGTTATTTACATTGCCACTTATCCCCAGACCTCCATTAGAATAAGCGAAACTTTTAACATTGTTTTGCTTGTATGGGAAACCTGGCTTCAATGCTCCTTCATAAGAATCGGGACTTGCATTTAGAATGCTCATGGGATCTCCATCCAACAACTCATGTATTATATTATCTTCCTCGTTTATCTCCGCAAACAAACTTCTATATTGAAGTGATCCTGCATTGTAACTATTATTGTCTGCATTCTTATTTTCTCTGATTAGTTGCTTCGCTGCTGGGCTATTCAGGGCTGACAATGCGGCATTAAGTCGTTCGTCCTCCTTGTTATAGTCATCCAAAGCATTTTCTAAGCTTTGCATAGTATTCTGTAGGTTTAAGTTTATTGTTGCGCCTCTGTGTGGTGAATCAATGGATACATATTGGGTGCAAAAATGCTGTATATTCCATTGCTCCGCATAAGCCAGAGCATATCTTGCTAATACACCACCCATAGAATAGCCATATATGCTCGTACCTTCTACCAATGGTGTGGTTTGAGAGTTATGAATAAACCTTAGTGCTCCCAGAACAACCATGGCATTGTCTTGAACGTGAGCATATGGATCGCTAAAGGTCAGTATATATCTTTTACTACTCGACATTGAGCTATCCCACTTGCTCGCTACAGACCATGCATTACCACCAATAAGGCCCGGAATACTAAATCCTTCAACAATTAGTGCCGGACGGACGGCCCCAAATGATGATGATCCGTTGGAGTATGGATAGAGTTTTGACCAACTGTTTTGGAAGTAATGATTGTACGGGATAACTAAGAAACTAAAACTGTTGGAGTAATGCGCACCATCTAGTTCGTACCAATCGATAGTTATTCCATGATGTCCATAACCAAGATTACGTGTAAAGCAAACATCCCAACCAGAACCTACCATGTTTGATATTTTAACACCATCAATCCGAATCTCAAATCTCAACGCAAATAATAATGACTCGATTGTAAATGGTACTGCTCCATCAGTACTATATATCGTAGTGGCATTTATAGTTGAGTCGTGATTGTCGGGATATATGGTAATACTGCTCTCAGTT
>CAYTKX010000128.1:0-2103 GCA_964438495.1 uncultured Staphylococcaceae bacterium | reverse complement strand
TGATCCAAGCGAATGATGGTGTTTTCAAGCGATTCACTAAATTTTGGATACGGTGTATTTGAAAAATCCTTTGAAGATATTCGATTTAAACACACTTCTACTTTTTCAATAATTTCAAAAACAATAAATGAATTTGTTTTAAGTTTATCTATAAACAATTCGGTAATGGTTTTTCCACCACTATATTCAACAATGCAGTTCTCATGCTTCAATATGGATTCTATGAACTTTTCTCTAGCATAATACTCTTTTTCGAGTGTGCCATCTCCATAAATTCTTCGAAAGCCATCAATTGAAATAATTTCATAGGATTTAAAGATTTTTGACAATTTATCAATGACAAATGACTTCCCAGCATTGATATTACCAACGACAAATATTCTCATGATATCACCGCTTTAATTAGATTAAGGTCGATATCGACAAATGTAATGGGTTGTGAATCTCGTGCATGATAATCTGTGCCACAAGAACATATAAAATCGTACTTTTTTTGGATGTCCTTGAGAAAATCAATTTGCTCTGGTTTATATTTCTGATAGTATACTTCGATACCATCGACACCTAAAAGTTTGAGTTTTCTAGCAATCTCTTCGATTTGTGACTCATTAAGCGTGCATTTACTAACATTTTCAAGGATTTCATATGGGTGAGCCCATAATAATTTACCACCCGCATTGTGCACCATTCTGACCACATCCTTAACCCCGAGGTTATCAGACCATCGATCATAATGTTTATTGATAATTTCTTCAAAAGCTTGCTCTTCTGATTTGGCATAACCATGGGTGACCAAAGCATTTGCTATGGTCACTCTTCTGGTTAAATTCACAAAACGAGGGATCTGATAACCTAAATCAATCAACTGTTCATTCAGTTCCCCCAGTTTATTAGCTTTATTCTTATCAATGTCCTGATAGCTTTGTTTTAAAGTTTCATAATTGAAATTCAATGCCAGCATGTGTATTGTATGGATTTTTTCATCTAAAAATGATATGCCTAAATCGAAAATTCTAGTTGAAATTTCGATACCTGTGATTAATTTCATCTCGTATTCAGCTGCTTGTTCTTTAGCTTCATTAATACCATCTAACTTATCATGATCCGTTAAAGCAAATATTTTCACGCCATCTTGATGAAGTTTTTCCACAAGGTCTTTTGGACTTAACCTACCATCTGATATGGTTGAGTGTGTATGTAGATTAACTTTCATTACTTATACTGTGGCTACTTCAAGGACATTGATATTATTTTTCTTAAGCATCCAAACATACATGCCCATAGTAAGAATACTATCCAATGCTGTACCTGTAGCGAACATTAATGCGATTAATGTCAATGAAGGTTGAAACACACCAACTTGATATAAAATGAATGCCATACCATAGAACACTGTATTGATTACCAAAGATTGAAATAACATATAATTGGTTTTACCAAGTCCGTAGAATATGCTATCGATGACATTATTGAATGCGAATAGCACGTAGAATCCAACGCTGATTAACGCGATAAAGAATACATCTTGATAATTGGATATCTGCATGACATTTTTCATAAATGGTTCCCATAAAGGCAATGTTACAAACCATAATAAGACGATGATTGTTGTGATGCCGAAATACCCAAGACTCTTCTCTTTAATAGATTTAAATCCTTTTTCACCAGTATCCGCTTTAATCAATTCGCCAAGTTGCATGACAGGTAATAACAACCAACCCCAGATGAAATTATTAGCAACCCAAAATGTGCCTTGTTCGCCAACAACGTTGATCATTCTGACAATCATTAACATGAAAGCTAGATTTCTAACTAAACTTTCTAATCCAGAAATGCCACCCTTAACAAAGAGTTCTTTCAACCATAAAAACGATACTTTTGTTTTGCTGAATAGATTTAATCCATTATGATTGAGTAAATAAATAGATACAGCCAATAATACGATATTGACAATAATGTTTGTGATTGCGATCCCGTTAACACCTAAATTAAGTGAAATGTCTAGTGTTGATACTAGGAATGTATCTAATAACATAGTCATAATGAGTTGAGCTATAAGCATCGCGTAGACATTCTTATCTTTACGAATTGTAACCAATACAA
>CAYTKX010000127.1:0-2123 GCA_964438495.1 uncultured Staphylococcaceae bacterium | reverse complement strand
CTTTGTGGCAGAATTTCACAGGAGAATTTGAAAAATGAGTAAAAGATATAAACAACTATTAGAAAAAATTGATAGCACAAAATCATATAGTGTAGTAGAAGCATCTACTGCTCTAAAAGATTTAAAGAGTGCAAAGTTTGATGAGACTGTAGAGGTTGCACTAAACTTAAATGTAGATCCAAGACATGCAGATCAGATGATTCGTGGTGCAATTGTACTTCCACACGGAACTGGTAAAGTTGTTCGTGTTGCTGTTTTTGCTAAGGGTGCTAAAGCTGATGAAGCTAAAGCTGCTGGTGCTGATATCGTTGGTACTGATGACTTAGTAGCACAGATCAAAGAGGGTAACTTTAACTTTGATGTAGTTGTAGCTGCACCAGACTGTATGGGACTTGTTGGCCAAATAGGTCGTATTTTAGGGCCAAAAGGTCTTATGCCTAATCCAAAAACAGGAACTGTAACTCCAGATGTTGCAACTGCTGTTAAAAATGTTAAGGGTGGACAAGTTAACTTTAGAGTTGATAAAAAAGGCAACATCCATGCTGGAATTGGTAAAGCTAGTTTTGATGCTACGCAAATTTCTGAAAATTTAAGCTCTTTTGTAGCAGCAATCAATAAACAAAAACCTGCATCTGCAAAGGGTCGTTACATCAAAAATGCAGCTCTTAGTCTTACTATGAGTCCAGCTTTAAAGCTTGATGTTATGGAGCTTTTAGATATAAAATAAGTAATTTTTAGTGTCTTAAACTTTTTAAGGCACTCTAAAGTTACTTTACTTTGGTAACTGCATTTTATGGACTAAAGATATAGGAGCGAGAGCTTAATTAGTTTAACTAACCTATTGAAGTGTTGTCTGGGAAGGAGATATTCTATGACAAAAACACAAAAAGCTGAAATTATTGAAGTACTTTCTACTGAGTTTAAAGAGGCACAATCTGTAATCTTTTGTGATTACAAAGGATTGAGCGTTCCTGAGCTAGAGAGTTTAAGAGTTGCTGCTCGTGCTAAAGAGGCAAAAGTACAAGTTGTTAAAAACACTTTAGCAATGATCGCACTTAAAAATGCTGATCTAAGTGGTGTTGATCTAAAAGATGCAAACATTTTAGTTTGGGGTTCAGATTCTGTTGCTACTTCTAAAGTAGTTAGCGATTTTGCAAAGAAGAATGATAAGTTTATTATCAAGTCTGCTTATGTTGATCGTGAAGCATCTGACGCTGCTAAGGTTGAAGCATTTGCTAAACTTCCAGGACGTGAAGAGCTTCTAGGTATGCTTGCTGCTACTTGGATGGCTCCACTTACAAATCTTGGATTTGGTCTTAACGCTCTTAGAGAGAAAAAAGAACAAGAAGAAGCTGCTTAATTTAAAGTAATTAGCTTAAAAGTAAATGTTGTTGTCTGAGTTATCAGAACAATATAGGGGAAATAAATCGCACTAGTGCGATGGGCATCCTGCCGAGGGAAACTTAGCGTTAGCGTAGCTCAAGGAATTACTTCCTTGAGCGTACAGATAGATGTTAAGGTTCCCTTAAATTTATAAAATAAATTTAAGGAAATAGCAAAATGGCTGTAACTAAAGAAGATGTATTAGAGTTTATCTCAGGACTTTCTGTATTAGAACTTTCTGAATTAGTAAAAGAGTTTGAAGAGAAATTTGGTGTATCTGCACAACCTGTAGCAATGGCTGGTGGAGCTGTTGCTGGCGCTGAAGCTGCTGAAGAAAAAACTGAGTTTGATGTTGTTTTAACTGATGCTGGTGCTAAGAAAATTGGTGTTATTAAAGTAGTTCGTACACTTACTGGTCTTGGCTTAAAAGAAGCAAAAGATGCATGTGAAGCTCTGCCATCTACAATCAAAGAGGGTGTAGATAAAGAAGCAGCTGAAGAAGCTAAAAAAGCACTAGAAGAAGCTGGTGCTACTGTAGAAGTTAAATAATTTCTACTTCTAATACTAGAGAAGTCTTCTTCTCTAGTATATAAGTTAAAAATGGGCGCTTTTGCGATGAGATTTTTATCTCTTGGTAAAAGTGCCCTTATGTCGTTTATAAGCACTATTAAATAAGCTCTTGCTAGAGCCCCACAAAATCATTCAAGGACGCTTGAATATGATACTAATTACTTATCGAG
>CAYTKX010000126.1:0-2139 GCA_964438495.1 uncultured Staphylococcaceae bacterium | reverse complement strand
AAAATGATGGTCAAATACCAAAGTATTATGTTGAAAATAACCATCCAGCAATTATTGATAGAGATACGTGGGATCAGGTTCAGATTGAACTTGAAAGAAGAGAACGCATAGGTGCGCAGTACTCTTCATCCGATACCTTCGCATCCAAACTCATCTGTGAAGACTGCGGCGGTTTCTATGGTAAAAAGAAATGGCATTCAAATAGTAAATACGCAAGATTCATCTATCAGTGCAACAACAAGTTTCATAAGCAAAAAGAGAAGTGCCTAACACCAAATTTGAACGAGGAATCCATCAAGATGAAGTTCATCAAAGCTTATAACCTTGTGATGGAAGACAAGGAAAGAATCATGCAAGACTCACAGGCTGTGATTGATCTTTTAACCAACACAACAAAACTAGATGATGAGATTTCAAACCTTGATGATGAGATTAGCCTTACTGCAGATTTGGTAAGCCTCCTTGTAAAGGAAAACTCAAAAACAAGTGATAGCTTAGAAGATTACAATAAGAAATATGAAGAGTTATCAACACGCTATGAGAAACTCAAAAGTAAGCGTGAAGCGTTAATAGAACAAAGAAACAGTCGCCAAGCACAAGCACTTAAAATGAAGTCCTATTTAGTGAATCTATCTGTAACAGAAGACATTCTGGATGAATGGAACGAAAGTATTTGGATGCTTTTAGTTGATAGTGCAACGGTTCATAGAGATAAAAGCATCACGTTTGAATTCCAAGATGGCAAGGAATTAAAAGCCACATAAAACATAAAGAATCTACCTGTTATGGTGGATTTTTAACTATAGACTTGTGTCAAAAGATAAACGGCTTTGGCGGTCTAAAAATTGGGATATAAAACAGAATCGATTTAATGTTTCTTATGCAAGTGGGAACCTATTAAATGATGATGATTTATATAAACATTTTGCAAAGTTAGAAGCCTATGGTAAAAGGTATTACTTCATCAATTGGAGTATTGTACCTTCTTTGATAGGCTTTTTGTTTATCTTCCTGACAGAAAAATATAAGGAGTATTCAAATAATGAAAGAATTAAGAGAACATTTAGAGGATGTTCAAAGACAGATTAGTTATTGGTTTGATAACATTGATTTATTGTTTCAGGCATTTACTAGACGTTCTTACTCAGAGGAAAACGGTGGTGAGAACAACGAAGTTTTAGAATTTGTTGGAGATAGAGTTCTAGACTTCTATGTAACTAAAATACTTATTGATATATTTGGTTATACGAAATCACAGTTAGAAGACTATGATTCTGATGAAGAAGATGATGAGTTTGTTGTAGATACTTACACCAACGAAGGTAGCTTAACAAACATTAAGAAAAAACTTGTGAACAAGAAGATGCTTGCACATCGAATTGACAAACTAGGTTTTAAAGAGTATCTCTTTATGGGAAAAGGTGATATCCAGCAGCATAAAGAAAATGAGGATTCAGTTAAAGAGGATCTGTTTGAAGCAATCTTAGGAGCAATAGCAATTGACTCTAATTGGAATCCAGATGAACTTGAAAATTCAGTTAATTTTATGCTAAACATGGATCATTTCCTATCACATGGATTTACTGAGGATGATGATTATGTAGGTTTGATTCAACAATGGAATCAAAAGGAAAATGGCGAAGTTCCAGTATATGAATTTCAGGAACTATACAACGGTGGATTCATATCTTACCTTGTGTTAGACACGGCAAGAGGTAGATTGAGATTCCAAGCTGAAGGTAACAATAAATCTGAAGCAAGAGCAAATGTTGCAGAGATTGCTTATAATAATCTTGATGAACATGATGAATTGTTTACGATTAAAGATGAACTTCCAGAAGACCTATCACTTGATAATTCGATCAACACACTGCAAGAGTTGGCACAAAAAGGTTATATATCTATGCCGGAATATTATATATCTGATGAGCAAGATTATGACTATAATGGTAATCCAAGATGGGTTGCAAAATGTTCAATTAGAAGCTATGCAATAGAAGAGACCGCTTATGCAACTTCTAAAAAAACAGCAAAGAAATATGCAGCATACCTTTGTATCTGTAATATTTGTGGTTTAAAAGATAAGTACGAGGATCAAGATAATTAAACGTATCTAATATAAAAAAACGACAATTCTAT
>CAYTKX010000125.1:0-2146 GCA_964438495.1 uncultured Staphylococcaceae bacterium | reverse complement strand
ATCGTCGAATCACCCGCAAAAGCAAGGACTATTAAAAACTTTTTAGGCAAAGGTTATGAGGTTATCGCATCTAAAGGTCACATCAGAGATCTTCCAAAGTCTCGTTTTGGTATCACTGTAGATGAAGATAACCAGTTAGTCCCAGCTTATAGCGTTGCAAAAGAGAATGCTCCCATTGTAAAAGAGATTAGAGAACTTGCAAAAAAAGCAGATGCAATCTATATCGCGACCGATGAGGATCGCGAGGGTGAAGCAATTGGATGGCACATAGCCCACGCTATAAAAAAAGATCCCGCAGAGCTTCCTCGTATAGTGTTTCACGAGATCACAAAGAGTGCCATAAACCATGCACTAGAATCTGCAAGATCTATAGATATGAACATGGTAAACGCTCAACAAGCTCGCCGTATGCTTGATCGTGTGGTTGGCTATAAACTCTCTCCACTTCTGAGTTCCAAAATCCAAAAAGGACTCTCTGGCGGCCGTGTTCAGTCTTCAACTCTAAAACTTGTAGTAGATCGTGAGAGAGAGATAAGAGCATTTGTTCCAGTAGAGTACTGGACAATTGATACTATGTTTAAAACAGACATAGAAGCAACGCTCATAAACCACATGGGAGATAAACTCTCAAAACTCTCCATAGAGAACAAAAATGATGCTACCTCTATAGTTAAGAGTGTAGAAGCGGATTCATTTACTATCTCAAAGATAGAGACAAAACAGAGAAAAACATCAACTCCTCCACCATTTATGACTTCAACTCTTCAACAAACGGCATCTAGCAAGTTAGGATTTACTCCTAAAAAGACAATGATGGTAGCACAAAGTCTCTATGAGGGAGTAAAAACTCCTGATGGAACGAGTGGTGTTATTACTTACATGAGAACTGACTCACTAAACATGGCAAGTGAAGCAGTTAATGGTGTTCGTGAGATCATAGAGAAAAAGTTTGGAGAAAAATACCTACCAAAAGAGCCAAAGTTCTATGGTAAAAAATCAAAAGGCGCACAAGAGGCTCACGAAGCCATTCGCCCAACTATGCTTGACTTTACTCCAGAAGTCGCACAGAGCTTTTTAAAGCCAGATGAGATCAAACTATACCGTCTGATCTATGAGAGATTTATGGCTTGTCAGATGAGTGATGCGCTATTTGAGCAAAACAACATCATCTTTAGTGGAAAAAACAACGAGTTTCGAGCAAGCGGTAGAAAGCTTATATTTGATGGTTTCTACGCAGTTTTAGGAAATGAAGACAAAGATAAACTTCTCCCAACTCTAAAAGAGGGCGACAAGGCTAAGATACAAAGCATCAAACCTGAGCAACACTTTACTGAGCCACCACCAAGGTACTCAGAAGCATCTCTCATTAAAAAACTAGAGTCCGAAGGAGTTGGTCGCCCATCTACTTACGCTCCAACCATTGCAACTCTAAGTGGTCGTACCTATGTAAATATAGAAAAAAAGCAGATTGTTCCAACTGAGATGGCTTTTACTGTAACGGAGATGCTAGAGAAAAACTTTGCAAATATTGTAGATATATCTTTTACTGCAAATATGGAAGAAAAACTAGATGAGATCTCAGAGGGAGAGACTGACTGGCAAAAACTTCTAAGTGACTTCTACTTTCCTTTTATGGATCAAATCGCTGAGGGTAAAGAGAAGATCGTCTCACTAAAACTTGCAAAACCTCTAGGTAGAACTTGCCCAAAATGTGGAGAAAATGAACTTCTTTTAAGATCTGGGCGTTTTGGAGAGTTTGTAGCTTGTAGCGGTTTTCCAAAGTGTAAATATACTGAACAAGTTGATGAAGATGGAAACAAAGTAGAAGTAAAGCAAGAAAAGAGTGGCGATGTTTGTGATAAGTGTGGCAAAGAAATGATCATCAAAAACGGTAGAAATGGTCAGTTTTTAGCTTGTAGCGGTTATCCTGAGTGTAAAAACACAAAGAGTATAGATGTTGAGACACAAGTTAGCAAGACTCCTTGTCCTGATTGTGGTGGTGAGATAAGTCTTAAAAACTCTCGCAGAGGTCCTTTTTGGGGGTGTGCGAACTATCCTGATTGTAAATTTATCTCAAAGTTTGAGCCTACAACTATTAAGTGTAAAGAGAAGGGTTGTAAGGGTGTTTTAGCGCCAAGAACTTACA
>CAYTKX010000124.1:0-2152 GCA_964438495.1 uncultured Staphylococcaceae bacterium | reverse complement strand
AAAATATACACGCGTTTATTGAAATAAATACTTTTTATTTGTAAAATAAAGATGTTCGTTGAAGAGGCTAGTAATAATTAGGAGTTAAGAAGTGACTCGCTGATAGTGAGAAGGCGGGAATGAGTAATTATGAATTCCACCTCGGAGAATAAAGCTTAATCGCTTCGTTCGTTGCGTTAAAACGAAAATGAGATACGTAAGTATAAACTTAGGTGGCACCACGTTATTGTAACGTCCTAATATAGGGCGTTTTATTTTTTATAAAAAGGAGAACTAATATGTTAGACATTAATCTAATTCGTAAAGAACCAGAAAAAGTAAGAAAAGCGTTACTTAAAAAAGGCTGGGATTTTAACCCGCAAGAACTTTTAGACCTTGATGAAAAAAGACGGGAAATCCGTTTTGTGGTCGAAGAAACAAAAGCGAAATTAAACAAATTAAGCGCGAGTGTGCCCATCGTTAAAAAAGAAGGGGGCGACATTAATGAAATCTTTAAAGAAGTAAAAGTGTTAAAAGCCGAAAACGAAGAACGAGAAAAAACTTTAAAACAGTTAGATGAACAAGTGTTTGATATTTTAGTGGCCCTACCAAATATGCCAGATGATGATCTTTTACCAGGTGAAAAAGAAAACAATAAAGTTGTGTACACTTTTGGGAAAAAACGTCATTTTACATTTAAAATTAAAGACCATGTCGAACTATGTGAATCGTTAGGAATTATCGATTACAAAAGAGCCGCCAAAATTAGTGGCAGCGGAACATGGATTTATACGGGCATCGGTGCCCAACTTGAATGGGCGCTTTTAAACTTCTTCATGGCTGAACATTTAAAAGCTGGCTACGAAATGATTTTACCGCCGCATATATTAAATTATGAAAGTGGATTTACCGCCGGACAATTCCCTAAATTTAAAGAAGATGTCTTTTGGCTTGAAGGCACGGAACCACAAAAGTTTTTATTACCGACAAGTGAAACTGCCCTTGTTAACTTCCACCGTGATGAAATTTTAAAAGAAGAAGAATTACCGCGTAAATATTTTGCCTACACCCCATGTTACCGTAAAGAAGCTGGTAGTTACCGCACTGAAGAACGAGGGATGATTCGTGGATATCAATTTAATAAAGTTGAAATTTTCCAATATACTAAAGCTGAAGATTCAAATAAAGCGTTTGAGGAAATGGTACTTCACGCTCAAGGTTTAGTTGAAAAATTAGGACTTCACTTCCAAGTAAGCAAACTAGCGGCCGGTGATTGCAGTCACGGAATGGCTCGTACTTATGATATTGAAGTATTTATTCCTTCGATGAATATATATAAAGAAGTTAGTAGTGTCAGTAACGCTCGCGACTATCAAGCACGACGCGGAATGGCAAGATATCGTGATCAAGAAACAAACCAAGTTAAATACTTACACACCTTAAACGGTTCTGGTCTAGCAACTTCGCGGTTAATCCCGGCGATTGTTGAACAATATCAACAAGAAGATGGCTCGGTAATCGTCCCCGAAATTCTCCGTCCATTCCTAGGCGTTAGCGTTTTACATATTAAAGACTAATTGCTATAATGAAGGTGCCATCGCGATGGTTAATCTTCGAACCAGGTCAGGACGGGAACGTAGCAGCCTTAAGATTACTTAATCATGTGCGGTGGTTTTAATTTATATGATGAAAAAAGATGAAAAATACATGCGTTTAGCACTTAAAGAGGCGCAAAAAGCGGCCCTTATTGACGAAGTTCCCGTCGGAGCGGTTATTGTTTTAGATGGCAAAGTTATCGCTCGGGGTTTCAATAAGCGCGAAGTAAATAATGACCCACTTGGCCATGCGGAAATATTTGCGATTAGAAAAGCGAGTAAAAAGTTAAAAACTTGGCGCATGACTGAATGCGAAATTTATGTCACTGTTGAGCCGTGTGCGATGTGTGCCGGTGCTATCATGTGGAGTCGCTTTAAAAGAATAATTTATGGTACCAATGATCCAAAAGGTGGAGCGACAGGTGCGACATTTAATCTTTTTGATCAAAAAATAGTAAATCATGTCCCCGAAATTACCGGGGGAGTATTAAAAGAAGAGTGTAAAACGATTATTCAAGAGTTCTTCCGGAAAAAACGGCAAATGTAGTTTGAATATTGAATGTCCAGCCATTTTATCT
>CAYTKX010000123.1:0-2191 GCA_964438495.1 uncultured Staphylococcaceae bacterium | reverse complement strand
TGGCGGACAGCTTGGAGGAAGACAAGGTCTTCAGCCTCGATTTGCTTGGCGGCGAATTGCAATTCACCTACAACCAGGTCGATGGGCCGCAGACCCGTGTCTTCAGCCCACGGGGTGGGGTGCCGGTCTTTACGGATAAAGACGGCTGGATTCATGTTGCGGTCAAACTGCACGCCAATTACCAGGGTGCCTCGGAGCATTCGGTGTCGATGTTTGTGCTGCATAAGGGCGTTGAATATCAGGATGTCGTGAAATACAACGGCTATCTGGCTGATGATATCGGGGCCGGGCAGCTGTGCCTGGGCGGCGGAGCGGATCACTTGCCGATGTACATGGATGAATTCCGTGCCTGGAACAGCAATGATTACTACTATATCTACGACGACTACAGCTACTATGTCGATGAGTTGTTGCAACAAATTCAAGGCAGGCGCGGAATGTTCCTGACCAGCGACAGCGATCTGCTTGAGTTGGCCGTCTACTACCGCTTTGACGATGGCGGTGTGACCGCCGAGGATGCCTCCTACGCGGCCAAGCCCTCACCGGGTCAGGTGCAGAGCTACTACACCGCCGCGCAGCAGGCCAGCAGCAACTACAGCGCCAAAGCCACCGAGTATGGTGAAAATCCGACGGCGGAACAGCAGACTGAGCTTGATCAACTGCAGAGTATTGCCAACAATGCCTGGAGCGCATATTATGCGGCGCGCAACGCCAACACTGCGCCGGCGATGATTGCCGGATTGCCGAAGGATGGTGCGAAGATGATCACCCTGGACTATCTGAAGGCCAGCGACGAGACTTTCACTTATCTTGACACTGACAGCGACGGCGACGGCATCGCCGACTTCTGGGAATATCTCTACTTTGGCAATCTGACCACCGCCAACGGCGATTCCGACTTTGACGGCGATGGACTCAGCGACCGCTACGAATACTTGCTCGGACGTGACCCGACCAACCCGCATTCGATACCGGGATATCCCGACTTGCTTGATGGCGATTACGACAGCGACGGCGATGGTTTGGTCGACAAGGACGAGGTGCGCTTCGGCTCCGATCCGCTGAATCCCGACACCGATGATGACGGCATCAGTGACAAGATCGAGGTTGTCTTCGGCTCCTCGCCGGTGCATCCGATGAGTATCACCGTCGATAAGCGCACTGGCGCCAGAATCGATGAAAACTACCCCGGCGCCGCCGACTGGCTGGCAGCCAATCCCGGCAAGAACATCTACGACTACATCCAGCACCTGATTCTGAATGATCCGAATGATGATCCCGACCGCATGGCGACGTACTTCCGGGCCGCTCCGGCCGCCGCCGTCTCGCTGGATTTGTCGGCGCTGTCGGCGATTGATCTTCCTTACCGTGACCGTTTCGCGGTTGGCGCCTTGCAGATTGGCTCCTACAATGAGACCATCAGCGGCGATTTCACCCTTGAGATGTGGGCCAAACACAAGGCGCCGGCTGATGTCAACGGCTGGATTTTTGAGATGCTTGGTGATACCGGCATCGGCTTCCGCCTGGGCTTGGAGAAAGGTGCTCCCAAGGGCGAAATTTATAATGCTGTGACTGGCGAGACCTACGCCTACGTTGGCGGGCGGTATTCGACACCGGCTCTTGAGGAAGGCACCTGGACGCACTTGGCTTTGGTCTGGGCGCCGGCCAGCAAGTCGTTGACCCTGTACCGCGACCGCCTGGCGATCATCGGCTCGCTGCCGATCAGCTATGCCATTGACTTCGGCAGCACGGCGCAACACGCCAGAATCAATCAGATGGCTGATTTGGCCATTGACGAATTCCGTTTCTGGAACAGCGCCCGCAGCGACGAGCAGATCGACTACTGGGCCACCCGCATCATCCCGTCTCCGCTTTGGTCAACGGCCTTGCCGATCATCGAGACCTAGTATATGCGCAAGCCATACACCCTGCAGGCCTACTACCGCTTTGATGACCAGGGTGAATTTATCGAGGATTTCGCGCATTTTGCTGATCCTGACTATATGCTGAGTGGCCTTGGCGGCAGTCTGCTGCTTGGCGATGAAGCCAAAGTGTTCGACGGCATTGACGATGTCGATGGCGACGGCATCCCGGAATGGTGGGTCTACTACCATAACCTTGATTCCTACGTGCGCGAAAAATTCGTTCCCAACGAGTTGGGCAGTGGATTTGACGATTGGCAGCAGGCTTT
>CAYTKX010000122.1:0-2209 GCA_964438495.1 uncultured Staphylococcaceae bacterium | reverse complement strand
CGATGCTTGCCGCATCACTTTATACTCGCGTTCCGGTCCCCGGCCCCCAACAACCCGTGATGGCCCCACCCGTGTTTCTCTCCGACTCTCGCGCCAGCTCCCGATCCCTCCCCGCTAAAGCCAGAAAATACTATCATATCGACTGCTTCGTGATCTCGTCGCGTGGACTCTTGACAATCGGTATATCATACACTATAGTATGCCTTGTGTTTTCTTTTTGAACCACATGGAAACAGATGCCGCGCATGACGGACGGATTGACAGACGACTACCCGGAACGGATCAAGAATCTGCGGGCGAAGCTGGGACTGACTCAGGTCGCCCTGGCGGAGCGCCTTGGTGTCTCGTTTCCCACGGTCAACCGATGGGAGAACGGTAAGTCCCGGCCATCCCAACTCTCTTGGCAGGCCCTTCTGGACCTGAGCAAGGAACACGACGGCATGGATGAGTCTGTCCAAGGATTGGAGGTCGCCGAGCCGGAGCCGTCGCCGTATCCAGCAGAACCGCCGCTGCTGGACTTCACCGCCAAGCCAGAAGTCGTCCGCGTGTTGGTGGAGGGCGAGCGGTTGTCGTTCGGACACCTGGCCAATCCGGCCTTCGCCACCGAGATATCCAGCATTGATCCGCTGCCGCATCAGCGAATCGCGGTCTATGACCGTATGCTCAAGCAGGCCCGGCTGCGCTTTCTGCTGGCCGACGACGCTGGCGCCGGCAAGACTATTATGACCGGCCTGTATATGCGCGAGATGCTGTCGCGCCGCCTCCTGAAGCGCGTGTTGATTGTGCCGCCAGCCGGGCTGCTCGGCAACTGGCAGCGTGAACTGCAAGTCCTCTTCAACTTGCCATTCCGAATCGTCACTGGACAGGATGCCAAAAACGGGAACCCCTTCTCCGACCCGAACAGCGACAGGGTGATTGTCAGCCTTGACACGCTTGTTGGCGAGAAAGTCTTCGCCAAGTTGGCGGAGGAATCGGTGGAAGCATACGAGCTGGTGGTCTTTGACGAGGCGCACAAGCTCTCCTGCGACCGAGGAGCAGATTTCCGCGTCCGGCGCACCGCTCGCTACAAGCTGGCGGAGGCGCTGGCAGGTGTCTACACTGGTGACAAAGGCTGGACTCTCCCTTGGCATGCGCATCATCTGCTCTTGCTCACCGCCACTCCACACATGGGCAAGGACTATCCATATTATGCTCTTTGGCGGCTATTGGAGCCAGAGGTTTTTACCACACCCGAGGCTTTCGAACACTTCCCGCCAGAGCGACGGCAAAATTATTTCATCCGCCGCTGCAAAGAGGAGATGCTGCGCCTGGACGGGCAGCCCCTCTATCCGGTCCGGCAATGCGACACACTGGGCTACCAACTCTCCTCGGGGGAGCTTGGCGAGCAACGACTTTACGACGAGACCACCGAATACCTGCGCTATGTTTACAACAAGGCCAAGCTCTTCAATCAGTCTGCCGCCCGCCTGGCAATGGGCGTCTTCCAACGTCGCCTGGCCAGCTCAACCTATGCACTGCTGCGCTCATTCGAACGCCGCCTGGCGAAACTCGAGCAAATTATCGAAGATATCCAATCGGGGCAACTCAGCATCGAACAGCTGCTCACTCTCCAACGCAGCGTCACTGATGACGATGATATCCTGGATGCCAAGGCCGCCGATGAGGAAAGCAGCAGCGACGGCCTGGAAGAAAACGAAGCCGCTGAGGACAAGCTCCTCCGGGGAGTGATCGCGGAATCGCTGGCCGGACTAGTCGCGGAACGAGAGCAGCTGCTGGCTCTACGGAACCTGGCCCAGCGTGTTTACGAGGCGGGAGTCGAGTCGAAGTTCGACAAACTGCGCGAAGTGCTCACTGACAGCCGCTTCGCCAGCGAGAAAATGCTTGTCTTCAGCGAACATCGCGACACTATGGAATTCCTGGTGCGGCGTCTCGGCGGCCTCGGCTATGCGGGGCATATCGCCCAAATTCACGGCGGCATGCATTACTCGGAGCGCCAGGAGCAGATTGAGCGCTTCCGGCTGCCCGTCGAGGAAGGCGGGGCCCGACTCATGGTGTGTACCGATGCCGCCGCCGAAGGCGTGAACCTCCAGTTCTGCTGGATCATGGTCAACTACGACATCCCGTGGAACCCAGCGCGGCTCGAACAGCGCATGGGCCGAATCCATCGCTACGGGCAGAAGCACGACCCGGTCGTCATCGTGAACCTGGT
>CAYTKX010000121.1:0-2275 GCA_964438495.1 uncultured Staphylococcaceae bacterium | reverse complement strand
ATTTTGGACGCGTTATTTGGTTTTCGTTACTCATAACAAAACCTCCTTTATGCTTTTATTATAAAGAAAAAAGTTGTTTTTTGTATTACTAATAAAATAAGTTTCTTTTTTTGAGTATAGTATTTTCAGTATTGCATGAATCTAATATTGTCAATTTATTATACTTTTAAAGGAAACTTAGCGTTAGTCACTCTTTTTTAAACGGGCAATAAGAAAATAATCAAGAAAGATTACAAAAATAATTAAGATTAAAGTCCAGGCAAAAACGGTGGGCATACTTAAAGTGGAACGCGCATAACTTAATTCGTAGCCAATCGTGTTAGGAGCTTCTGCAATAAATTCGGTCATTACTTTAATTTTAAGTCCTAAGCCTAAGGCTTGAAGTAAGGTCGATATAAAACCTTTACGCACCAGCGGTAAGTATACTTTAAAGATAATCTTCAAGTTAAGCTTTGAAATAAGTCTTAAGTCATCAATCACATCTTTATTAATACTTATAAACGCCCCATATAATCCGTCATAAACAAGCGGTAAAATAACAATATACGTTAAGATATAAGGAATAACTGGTTGCTTAAAGTTTGATAAAAATAAAATAATTAACGCAGGGACTGGAACAATTTTAAAAAGTGATAATATCGGGGTAATATAACTTTTAAATGATGGCCACTTTAAAGACACTAACGCTAATAATAAAGCACTAATAAACGATAATAAAAGCACCAAGATAACGCCACCAATAGTGTTAAGTATTACTATATACGTATGCAAATGCTTAAAAAGATCAATAAAGGTCACTAAAGTAATTTTAAGTCCCGGCATAATAATATCGTTATTTTGGAGGGTGCTTACTAAAAGCCACGCCCCGATAATCGTTAAAAAGCCGAGACTAGAAAAGATATAACGCGTGTAATCTTTTTTATGCGCCATAGAAACTATCGTTTACAACGGTGCTCCCTATAATGTTTTCGTCAACTGACACTAAGTATTCTAAATAGTTATTTACTTCCTCTTTTACGTCTAATGCCTTATTAAACGCTAAGTCAAGACGGGGAATTGCGTTTTCAATCACACTTATTCCTAAACTTTCAAAAAGCGGATCAAGATTAAGAATCTTCTCAGCATAGCTTTTTGGATCTTCGTTTAATGCTTTAATATTTAACTCTAGTTTATCCATAAACTTCGTATAAGATTTAAGATTAATATCTGGGTTTTTAAATATCCCAAATTGGGCAATTTTCGGTAATCCACCGACGTTTTGCAAGGGAAAAGTATAAACTTCTTCTTGCATCGACGCCATAATCTTACTTAAGATTGGTTCACTAATTAAAACATAATCATATTGCTTATTAATAAAAGGTCCACCAACGTCACTTACCGCTTTTAAGTAAGTGATTTCGACTCCTAATTGTTTTGTCGCTAAACGAAGCATGATGCCAGGCGTACTATGTTCAGCAAACGCTAAGACACTTTTACCGGCTAAATCACTTATTTCATTAACTGGGGTCCGACTTAAAATATGGAGATTACTCCACCCTAAAACAGCGCCTAGTTGATATTTTGATTTTTCAAGATTATATAGTTTTGCACCTATTGTAATCGGGGCGACCACTAAATCTTTTTCCCCTTTACTAAAAGCGACCGGTAATAAATCAGGACCAACCGTAACTTCATAATCTAATTCATTAATAACGCCGCCAAGGGCTAAAAGCGGGGAGCCACTTGGGACGATAACACTTAATTTTTGCGTCGGAGCGTTTGGTTTACAACTAAAAAGAAGCGCGCTACTTAATAAAAGCCATACTAATTTATTTTTCATTTTAATATACTTCTTTTTTCCCATATGTGGTATGTAATAGTTTATGAGCTAAATGTGATCCTGGCTCGCCAAGAAACTCTTCATAAAGCTTAATAATATATGGGTTTTCATGTGATCTTCTTAACACTACTTCTTCATCAATCTTATATAAAGCTTTCGCTCGTTCTTTAAAGATATCAATCTTTTCAAAGTCTTTCGCTTTCGTAATTGGTTGGCCACCACCAAAGATACAACCACCAACACAACCCATAAATTCAATAAAGGCGTATTCTTTTTTTCCGCTCTTTACTTGTTCAAGTACTTCTTTAAAGTTTTTCGCTCCGTGTACGACCGCAAAGTTAAGGGTTTTACCGTCAATCGTCAACGTTGCTTCTTTTACATTTTGGAAACCGCGTACAACTTCAATATCGACTAAGTGTTCGTCTTCTTTTTCTAAAAGCGCTTTAACAGTCCGTA
>CAYTKX010000120.1:0-2280 GCA_964438495.1 uncultured Staphylococcaceae bacterium | reverse complement strand
GTAATCTTTCAATATCCCATTGTTTAATATTAACGAAATGGAATTTAGGAAAGAGCCGAAACTGCATACTGAAGTGACGAATAACAGTGTCGGGCTTTGTCTTTTTTTGTTCGTTATACACTCTTTTTAAAATAAGCTTTTTTCGAAGATATTTATTAATCGCGGTTTGATCACTTAAAAACACCTTCTTCTTATTTAAGTAATGTCTTGCCTTCGCAAATAAGTTTGTTTCTTTAATAAGTTTCAAGTTAAGTAATAAGACACCAGCGTTTAAATAGCGGGGTCCCATAAAGAAACGGCCATAGCGATCTTTTACTCCTGCGAGTTCATATTTAGTGATGTCAGTGTTATAAAATTTATCGATATCACCATGAATCATCGTATCTGTATCTAAATAAAGTACTTTATCGGGCATATTAGGTATTTTATCGAGTAGTAACCGAAGTAAGGTGTAGGCTGTGTAACGGGTGTCATTATTTTTCGAATTAATTAAGTGTTCAACAAATAATTCACGAACATCAACCTTAATTACTTTTGACTTTTCATTTGCTTCTTGGACTAAACGATTAAGTAACGCTATATCTTCATCTTTTACTTCTTGGTATTCAACATCTTTTTCCGTTAAATCCATCGTTAAAATATAAACATTTAACACGCCGTCATAATGTTTTAAAATTGACATTACGCCTAAAAGCATACCTTTAAATACTTTATAGTTACCGGCATAGACAACATTCATCATTTTGCGGCCTCCACATATTTAATCTTTTCGTAAGTTGACATCTTACTCCGCGCTGTCATCGTGTCAAACACTACATTTCGTAAATAAGTCATGTTTTCTTCTTTACTTAATGCTTCTTTGAATAGAAACGGTCCATCAATATAGGCTACAGTCTTTAGTTTTCCTTTTTTATTCGTTTGGTAAGTTGTCGTTAAGACATACGTTTTAACACCGTATTTAAGCGGATAACTAAAGGCTTTATCCCCAAAAGGGCGAACACCCGTGTAATACGGCCATAAAGTCGCTTCAGGATAAATAATTAACACTCCTTTACGCTTAAGTCGTAATCCCACTTCTTTTAAAAAGTTTTTGCTACTTTGATAGTCTTCTGGTAAAGGCAAGGCTCCCCATGCTTTAGTCATATTACCAAGGACGGGAACACTGACGT
This sequence comes from uncultured Staphylococcaceae bacterium, assembly GCA_964438495.1. Classification (GTDB taxonomy): domain Bacteria; phylum Bacillota_I; class Bacilli_A; order RFN20; family CAG-826; genus UBA1361. Next base: position 1,111 of record CAYTKX010000120.1, on the reverse strand, counting down.
TAGCAGCATTTACAACCATTGATACTTTACGGGGGAAAAACGCAATATTTGGTAAGTAGGCATCACTTTGCGCATGCGTGTGATTAGCGTAGACAATCGCTCCTTCTTTTTTTGCCTTTTTAAGTAATTCTTTATTAACAATTTTTGTTCTTCTAAAAAGTCGAACATAAATAAAGGCAAAGGGCGTCATAATAAGGCGATAAGTTATAAAATCAAAAAGCCGCACGAATAAGTTATCGCGGTTGTACTTATAATTTCCGACGATCTTTTTCAATTTTTTCGGTTTAGGACCAAAATCATCTTTTGCGATGTCAGAATAGTAATAAATCTTAGGTTCTTGCTTTTTCACTTGTTTCACCCGTGAATATAATAAGAAAAGTCATCTTTTTTTAAAAGGGAATTATGGATTTTCTATTATCCAAGTATGAGAAGCCGATTCTCATAATGTGGGAATTTGACAATTTACTGTTAAATTGCTATAATTTCATAGTAAAAAGGGTGAAAACTATGGAAAATTTACAAACGATTATTGCTAACAATCTTATCCACTTACGACGTAAAAATAACCTTACACAGCAAGATTTAGCCTCAAAAATCAATTATAGTGATAACGCTATTAGTCGTTGGGAGCGGGGGGATGCTACGCCAACGATTGAAACATTAGAGATTATCGCTAATTATTTTGGGATTAAAGTTGTTGATCTTTTAGATGAAAATTACGCCCATCGCACTTCTTCAAAAGATAAAGGGAAGTTAGTGCAACGCATCTTTGTTATTCTTTTTAGTGTATCGATTGTGTGGACTTTCTCGCTTGTTGGTTTTATTTATACTTCAATGTTTAAAGATAGTTTAGGAACATACGGTAATCATGGGTGGCTCTTATTTATGTTTAGCTTACCACTTACTTGTTTAGTGCTTTATTACTTTAATCGCATATGGGGTAATCGGATGTTTCATCTTATTATCTTTTCTTTTTTCTGGTGGACCTTACTCTTATCAGTTTATCTATATATTCTATTAGTAACCGGTGTTAATCTATGGCTAATCTTTCTTTTAGGAATACCCGCCGAATTAGCGCAAATTCTATGGTTTTTCATTAAGAAATAAATAT
>CAYTKX010000119.1:0-2324 GCA_964438495.1 uncultured Staphylococcaceae bacterium | reverse complement strand
GGTCCTAATAAAATATCGACTCCTTGATCAATACATTCATCACCTAAAGCTTGCCCCATTTTAAGAAGTAATTCTTCATCAAAAGTCGCCGCTAAAGCAGTCGTTGTTGGAAAGGCGGTAGCAGGATAGCTTTCTTCAATCACCCCAGCGCCGACATTTACTTTTGGTTTCCGGACTCCAAAAGGACCGTCATTCATTACAATATGCGGCAAATCAGTGTTTTTGATGGTTACACTTTCCCAAAAGTTTTCACCTACTAAAAGTCGTAACTTTTCACTTAAAGGGATGGTATTTAATAACTTTGTAATTTCATCTTTTTTCATGATACCCGCTCCTTAATAAAGTCATCAATTATCGATAGTATTTTGTCGTCATTTATTACCGCTTCATCAAACGGAAAGTCTATGATTGCTTTTTCGGTTTCTTTTTTGTTTTTACTACGATTATGATTTTTCACAAGCACGAGTAATTCACGTAGTTTTAGTTCACTATCTTTTGTTAAATAAACATTATGATACCGGTCATTTTCAAAATGAAACTTTATTCGCTTATGTTTATCGCTTTGCAGCACTAAACTCGACACAAAAGGCATAAGCGGCACCGAATCATCTTTTTCACCATGAATAAAAAGGTGCGGCACTGGTGTATCTTTAATACTTTTTCTTGTTGTTTTAAACGCTAGTTTTCCGTAACGGAATGACGTTAAAGTGTTATATAAAGGAATAAACATAAAGGGAGCTCGCCCCATCTTTTTAAACATTAAAGCAATATCGGTTAAACCGTTAATGGAGACAACTTTTATAATCTTTTTATCTTTGTTTAAAGGATATAAGTTTGATGCTACATAACCACCCCATGAATGGCCAATTAAAATAAGTGGTTTATCTTTATAGTCATCAAGCGTTTTAATGTAAGTTAAAAAGTCATGACCATCACTTAAAGCTTGAGTCATGTTTGGCATCTTCTGCCCTTCACTTAAGTCGCATCCCATATAATCAAAAGTTAATACTTTATATCTTGTTTTCGTCACTAAGTCATTAATAAGGGTTGTATAGGCTAAATGTCCTGCCGCGTGACCGTGAAAAAAGACGATTACGGCATTCGTTAAAGCGTCTTCTCTTTCATAAGTAAAGCCATTTAACGTAATACCTTTTCTATTCTTAAAAGAAAGAGGGGTTGCCTTAAGTCCTATATAATCATCAGCGGTGAAATATTTAAATAAAGGGTTTTTATCCATCCGTCTGGCAATTGTTTTTTGCACTAAAAGATAGACGAATAACGAGTACAAAAAGACAATTAAAACGTATATTGCAACGATAAGTAAAATTATTTCCCAAGGCTTCATAGTTAAACTCCTTTACATTTCTCATTATACATTATAGTATAATGTTTGACCTTATTGAAAGAATCGTGGGAGGATCTACTTATGGAAGTAACGAGAGAAAATGAAATCGTAGAAACTATTGATGAACCAAAAAAGAAAAAAAGACGACAATCCATCGGTGAAGAAATCGCTAATGCGGTAAGTCACTGTGTGATGGCCATCTTTGGCTTAGTCGCTTTAATTTTATTACTAGTGAAACAAGATTCGCCACGCGGTCTTGCCGGCTCCCTTGTCTTTGGGCTTTCAATCTTTATTTTATATACAATGTCAACTTTATATCACGCGCTTAGTTTTACTAAAGCTAAAGGAGTTTTTAAACGGTTTGATCATTTATCAATCTTCATTCTTATCGGTGGTACTTTCGCCCCCGCTTTACTCGTTTTACCGTCATTACAAGTTCCCTTTTTTGGTATGACTTGGATTGAAAAAGGCATTGCCTTATTAATTATTCAATGGGTTGTTATTGCTTTAGGGATTGTTTTTAAATCAATATGGGTATATAAATTCCAAGCGTTCCACTTTGTAATTTACTTAATTCTTGGCTGGTCCGCATTATTATTTATTAAAGAACTTTATGTTGATAGTGTCCCGGGCTTTTGGCTTATTCTTGCCGGTGGACTAGCTTATTCAATTGGGACAATCTTTTATGCTTTAAGTCATAAAGTAAAATACTTCCACTTCGTCTGGCACTTATGGGTTAATATCGGCACGATACTCCAATTCCTCGCTATATATTTATTCTTAATTAATTTATCGTAATTAAACTATCAATAATAGAAAATAACTCCTTGGGACACTAAGGAGTTTTTTTGTTTATAAAGATAGCGAATAATTGCGTAAATAAAAAGCCCATTTTAATGGGCATCATGTTTTTGGGTTACCCTTCCTATTTTAATACAATAGGTGCACCCTTACTTAATAAACCACTACTTTTATTGAA
>CAYTKX010000118.1:0-2393 GCA_964438495.1 uncultured Staphylococcaceae bacterium | reverse complement strand
AAGGCGACGATTAAGACACCAAGGACAAACCAATAAGCGGTTGGTACCATCGCAAGTGTTTGATCAAAGGCAACTTCAATAATGTAGTGCGAACTAATAAGTACAACCCCCACGAATACTGAAATTAAGAAAAATAGTGGGGAAAGGAGATTACAAGCCCGCCGACGATAGACGAGAAGGCGAATGGCCCAAACAACGGCAAAGATAATCGCTAAGCCGACGCCAACAACCCCAAAGATAAAGCCAATGAGTTGTTCACGAACTGCAAAGTCAATTACAAATACTTTGATAACGTTGTTAAGTAAGGCTTGGAAAAACCCAGGAAATCCTGCCGGAGCTCCGGGTAGTACGACAAGGGTACCGACAACATGCGTAAAGGCGACAAATCCTAAAATTAGCATTCCAAGAATGAGCGTTAGCAATGCGCTAGTTCTTTTTTGTTTCATAATTATATAATCCTTTCTAATAAACTATATAATAATAGTAATACAAAAGAGTAGCAAAATGCAACTATAAAATTACAAAAACGATATATTTTACATTATTAAGTGCTTATTTTGTCTTTAAAATAAGTTTATTTAGGCGACGATTAACTTCTTTTGGTCCTAAAATAGTTAGTACTTCGTAAAGGTTCGGACTTTTTTTTGCGCCAACTACACTAATCCGTAATATTTCCGCAACATCAGCGACGACCCCTTTAAACTGTAAGGGATTATTCTTAAATTGCTTATTATTTAAGGCAAAACCATTATTGGTAGCTATTTCTTTAAGCGAATTAAACCATACTTCATTACCTTCACCGTATTTTAAATCAGTTTGCAAAGCTTTTAAAACATCAATGATTGTTTCTTTTGTTAATGCTTCATTAAAGGGCTCAATTTTATCTTCTTCTACCATAAGGTCAAACTCATCATTATAGAAAAACTTAATGCTTTCATAAACCATTGCATAATGACTATAATCTTTACGGGGTTTAACGCTTTCTCGCTCGATATTCATGATGTTCGTAAAGCGTTCATAGTCATTTTCAATACGTTCTAATAAAGGAACATCACCAATAAACTTTAAATAATCGACATATTCTTTACTAACTTCACTTGCGTTAAGGGAAGCAATATATTCACGAGCGAAAAAATTAACTTTTTCTAAATCAAAAAGCGCACCATCGACGCTCATGCGCGCTAAATTAAAGTTAAAGTCCGAAAGGGGAGCCTTTTTATTGTCGGTCCACCACTCTTCAAAATTACTATTCGCAATACTCATTAAATAAGTAAGGATTGCTTTAACTGGATAACCAAGATTTAAAAAGTAAGTTACCGCGGCTTCTGGGTCTTTTCGTTTACTAAGTTTTCGTTTATTGCCATTATCAAGTTTATTAATGACTGGTAAATGGGCGTAACGAGGGGTGTTAAATTTAAGGGCGTTAAAAAGTTCTAAGTGAAGCGGAACACTACTTATCCATTCTTCTCCTCTTGTCACAAGCGTTGTATGCATGAAATGATCATCACAAAGGTGAGCAAAGTGATAAGTTGGTAAGCCATCACTTTTTAAAATAACGATATGTTGATCATTTTCGGCAATTTCAATCGTGCCTTTAATAACATCATTAAAACTAATCTTATTTTCATGATTCCCTTTACTACGAAAGCGTAAGACATAAGGTTCACCGTTATTTATTTTAGTAACTGCTTCTTCCGCACTTAAAAAACTACATCTAGCGTAAGCGCCGTAATAACCAGGCACTACTTTATTTGCTTCTTGCGTTGCCCTTAAAGCACTTAAATCATGGTTCGTACAAAAGCAAGGGTAAGCTAAATCGTCTTTAATCATTTCTTTAATGACTGTCTTATAAAGGGTAGCCCGTTCACTTTGTTTGTAAGGACCGTATATCCCTTCTTCTTTTTCTCCCATATAACCTTCATCGGGAAAGACATCAAAAAGTTTCATTTCTTTTAGTAAGGTTTCCCCTGCGCCTTCAATTTCACGTTTCGTATCAGTGTCTTCAAGGCGAACAAAAAAGACACCTTTACTTTGGTTCGCAACAGTTTTTGCGACAAGGGCGGTAAATAAACTACCAGTGTGTAAAAAGCCCGTAGGCGACGGGGCAAAGCGCGTAACTTCTGCGCCTTCTTCTAGTTTTCTTTTTGGATATTCTATTTCTAAGTCTTTAATCGTTTTATTAATCTCGGGGAAGATTAAGTTTGCAAGTTTTTCACGCATCATAAATACCTCACTAATCAATATTAAATATACCATAAAACTATGTTTTAAAGAGAAAAAATAGAAAATATAAGAACATTTATTGCAATTATATAAAAGTAGTGTTATTATAATTGGCAGCACGCAGGTGTAGTTCAATGGTAGAACACTACCTTGCCAAGGTAGATACGCGG
>CAYTKX010000117.1:0-2424 GCA_964438495.1 uncultured Staphylococcaceae bacterium | reverse complement strand
CCAATTAAAGCCATTAACCCAATTCCTGGTAAGTAAAAGTCGACTAATGCCGTAATCGTACCATAAGTTAATCCTTGGAATATCGCATAGATTACAGATAGTGTTGCCGCTGCTTTTGGATAGCGCATAGCGAAAAACACTAAGAAAAATGAACTAATTGCCCCGACGATAATTAAAGGAATTAAAACGGAAACAGGAATGAAAAACGCTCCAATACCTGCCGCTATTGTAAGTAAAACGAGAAAAGCTGTCTTACCGATGATACCGCCCCATGAAGCAGTATTTGTCGTTACTTCGGTATAAACACCTGAGTCAACATTTTTTTGCATGTTCCGGAATACCGGATTGTTTGATTGACGCATAAAGTTACCTCCTTTATATTTGCCAAATAGTATTATAACATTAATGTTATGCTTCTTCTACATTATGATACACTTCTTGGACGTCCTGGACATCTTCAAGTAAATCAATAATCCGTTTAAAAAGGATTAAATTATCTTCATTTAAAGTTATTTTATCGTTGGGAATCATTTGAATTTCACTAATGTTGAACTCTTTAATACCGAGTTCATATAAAGTGTCCCGTGTTTTACCATACGCCGTTGGATTTACTAAAACTTCGATAATATCATCTTCTTCATTAATGTCCCAAACATCGACATCGTTAAGAATAAGGGCTTCTTCAACTTCATCAAGTTTTGCGCCATCAAAGACAAATAACCCAGTTTCCGTGAAATTATAGGCCACACTTTGGAAAGTAGCGTCCCCTTTTTTAATCGCCGCTTTAATATCACTTACCGCGCGATTTACATTATCAGTTAAAGTATCAACGACAATATGAAAGCCACCTGGGCCCATAATTTCATAGCGTCCCGGAATATAAGCGACTAGTTCGGTCCCTTCAGCTTTTTTAATCGCCCGTTCCATTACGTCTTTAGTTGCACCTAAAGCGCGATATTTATCAAGGGCTGCCCGGAGCGCTAAATTAGAATGAGGATCAGGACCACCTGACTTTGCCGCTAAATAAATTTCTTTGGAAGCACGCATATTTAAAGCACTTTTTTTGGCGGCAGTGCTTGCCATACTGGCCGCTCTAACTTGAAAAGCTCGTCCCATAATATCCTCCTTTATCATTCATATTATAAACTTATTTATTCGCTATAGAAAACTTTTTTAAGATATAACCCACTTCCGCTTACCTTATAGTTTACGATAAAGCGTTCTTTGGCATTTAAGTTATCTTTAATAAAGTTAAGATCGATTTTACCTTCTAAAAGGGCGATTAAAGTGCCAATCATCACGCGAATTTGTCCCCGCATAAAGCCACTACCTTTGATTGTTACTTTTATAATTGAACCGCGTTTTGTACCGTTAAACTCACTAATTGTGCGTACAAAGTTATCTTCATCTTCACTTTTACTCGTAAAGTTTTGAAAAGAGTGGGTGCCAATAAAAAGTTTTGCCCCTTCGTTAAACAATGCAAGATCAAAGGGGAAAGGATAAAAAAGCACGGTTTCTTCCATAAAAGGATCTTTCGCCTTTAAGGCAATAACATATTCATATATTTTAGATGTAGCATTAAAGCGAGCATGAAAGTTTTCATCAGCCTTATGTAGTTTTAAGATTTCGATATCGTTTGGTAACATCCGGTTTAAAGCGTATTTTAGTTTACGTAACGGAAAAAGTGGGGCGTCAAAATGAAATACTTGACCATAAGCATGCACTTTAGCGTCTGTTCTTCCCGAAGCGTGAATAATGATTTCTTTATTAAAAATAGCGGATAAGCGTTTTTCAATTTCATGTTGTAAAGTCGGGGCATCAACTTGTTTTTGCCACCCAAAATAGTTCGCTCCATTATATTTAACAACCGCGACGTAACGCATTAAATACCCCACATTGTAAGTAAATTTTGGATAACTACGACTAAATCAATTTTGAAAACAATAAGTAAAATAATCCCGGTTAAAAGTATTAAGGAACCAAGTAAAATAATAAGGTCACGCCATGTAAAACGGAGTAAGCGATAGCGCGTTCTTTTCGCCCGTGGGTCATAGCCTCGCGCGATCATTGCGTTTGCTAGTTCATCACTTCGTTGCAAGGCACTTACGAAAAGTGGGACGATAAGGGCGACAATTGCCCGTAATTTCTCACGTAATTTACCACCTTTAAAATCAACACCGCGACTTTCTTGCGCTCGCATAATGCGTCCTGTTTCATCAAGGAGAGTTGGAATAAAGCGTAAGGCAATCGAAATTGTCATGGCGATTTCATGAACGGGGAAACGAATTACTTTTAGCGGCGTCATATACCATTCAATCGCATATGTTAAATCAAGCGGCTTTGTAGAAGCTGTTAAAACTGAAGTTAAAGCAATCATTAACACAAGCCGTAAAAAGATGTATAACGTCTGATAAATTGCAATAT
>CAYTKX010000116.1:0-2444 GCA_964438495.1 uncultured Staphylococcaceae bacterium | reverse complement strand
TAAATATATACTTTAGCGGAAGGTCGCAATTAAGAAGCGTTCTAAAGCACGTTGTCCATCTTCATCATCTTTAAAGCAAGCAGTGTTACTTAAGACGTGATGACAAACATCAGTTATATAGTCGCGACTAAACTTTTCGTATTCACTGGCTTTTGGTTCAGCTTTAAATAATTTATCGATAAAGTCTTTATGTTTCACAAGTTTTTCATGTTCTTTAATCATCTTTTCAGCACTGACACCATCAAAATAAAGTTTTTCCATTAACGCAAACTCAGTTTTAAGGCGTGCTGGTAAGATAAAGGTGCCCATTTGTTCAATAAGGCCAATCCCTTCTTTTTTAATGTGATGATATTCGGGATGAGCGTGGAATATACCGGTTGGATACTTTTTATCAGTGCGGTTATTACGTAAGATAATATACATAATATATTTCCGTTTCCGTTTAACGACAATAGGGGTAACCGCCGCGTGACGAATTTCGCCGGTACGCGGAATAATTCCTAATTCTTTATTTTCGTAATTTAGCCACCGTTCACTTAGTTTAGAAGCTTTGGCAAGTAAAAGTGACTTAGAGGTTGATTCAAGCTTAATAACATTACTTTCCCAATCAAGAATCGAGATTTTAATCTTATTTGCCGCTTTATGTTTTAAAACATAACGATCTTTTACTTCAAACATCGGCATCACTAGGGCCCCACCTTGGAAATGTTCATGGTTTAAAATTGAACCACCGACAATTGGAATATCACTATTGCTGCCAATAAATAAATTTGGGAACATATCGACAAAGGCGACTAGTTTTGCAAAGATACGGGGTGAAATTGTCATTGGTTTATGTTCTTTACTAATGACGATAACGTGATCTTTATAATAGACGAATGGTGAATATTGTAAATACCATTCTTCTTTATCAAGCATTAAAGGAACAGCTCGTAAGTTTTGGCGGGGTGGTGTTTCTTCATTACCACCAAAACCAACGTTTTCTAAACAAAGGGGACAACTTGGATATTTGTCTTCAGGATTTTCTTTTAAGACCTTGGCGACATCTTTATTGTCTTTTTCAGGTTTTGCGAGGTTAATCGTCATTTCAAAGTAGTTTTCGCCAATTGGAGCGCGCCATCTTATATTTTGTTCGATTTTGGCTTGTTGAATGTAGTTATTGGCAATACTTAAATCATGTAAATACTTAATAGCGTGATCACTACTTTTTTTATAAGCTTCATAAAAGCGATAATTGACGACACTTGGAATTGGGGTCATCATTCCTAAAATATCGGTAATGATTCCTTCACTTGCTTTCGCACTTAAATGGGGATATTTATATTCTTTAATTGCTTCTTCTAGTTCACTAATTAAAGTACTTGGATTATTAAGACTTGCAATCTCACTGACGTTAATAACTCCAGTGTAAGGCTTTTTTAATCCAAACTTTAAAAGGAGGATATTACGATAATAATTAATATCTTCAGCATTAAGAGCAAGTTTAAGTTCAGCATAGGTTAATAACTTTTCTACTAATAGTTCTAACATAAAAGCACCTCGTTTCTTTATTATTATGACAAAAATTAGTCGTCTTTGGTAATGAAGTATAAAATACTTGTGAAATCTTGACTCATCCGTGTTGTTTCGTTTACCCCGGTCGCACTCCATTCAGGATATAAAGTAAGCGCCCCAGCTTTTAAAACTTTACCGCTTACTTTAAAGGTTTCTAAAACTGGCATTTTCACGAGTTCTTCCGCTGATTTCCGTTTATTTAAATAATTAATAATCGCTCCGTCATGCTTTATAAACTTAGGGAGGACCATATTTAAAAGGGAGCCAAATGTTTTAATGTCGGTTGTTTGCGCTAAAGCGGTGACGGTATATGTATATTCGTCATTTAGGGGAATAGCCGGTAATTTATTAATTTCTGGTAATGTTTGATATATACCGTTACTTATTAAAATTAAGGCCGCATCTAATTCATCACTAATTACGCCATAGGCTTTTTTATCTTTTTGGGAGCCACTAGCAAATTCGTAATACGTCCCGTTTATGACGAGATTTTGAAATACTTTAGCGACCCTATTATATTCTTTTATTTCCTTGCTTTCTTTAGGAGTAAGTCTTGTCACATCAAGTTCATAACCAAAGCCCCCACTCATAAAGGCGTTATTAAATCTCGTTTGCAAAGGAATATTACGGAGCATTTGGTGATTAGGAATCGCACTTACGTGACCGGACATGACGCTAAGGGGATAAGCTTTAGCAAGCACGCTATGCATTCTAATTCTTTCATAAGCATCACTACAGTCACTCACCCATATTTGATCAAAAAAGGATAAAATACCAAGATCAAAGCGGTTGCCGCCACTCGCGCACCCTTCCCAAAGAATATCAGGAAATTCATTCATTAAAACATTTAAGATATTATATAAGCCAACAGTGTAATCATAAAAAAAGGT
>CAYTKX010000115.1:0-2447 GCA_964438495.1 uncultured Staphylococcaceae bacterium | reverse complement strand
TGCAACGATTTCTTCTTCTGCATAATTGGTAATTGCATCAGGACTACACCCCAATATCGCAGTAAAAAACATTAATGCGACACATAGATATTGAATTGTCTTTTTCATTATTGTAATGTTTTGGTTTTAAATCCTTTGTATAGAATTAAATAGACAATAAGTTAAATAAATTATTCATTCCATACACAGCGAACGGAATGCCCGTTTTCCCTTGGGCTGTCGGTCCTGCGTATGTCACTGGCATTGTAGTACAGGTGCCGAACCCAGGCGTAATATTCACTGATTTCTGAAGAACTCCACCAGGTGCCTTCGTAGCCAACGCTTTCGAATTTTCCATAAACGTTGCCCCCCGGAAGAGCTGAGAAACCGGATTTGTTCCTGTATGCAGGATAATCTGTATTGCCCACACTTCCTGGCCAGGAATGAGAGTTCCAGCCGCTTGCACTTGCCAGTGATTTGGCAATTTTTGCTCTTCCGCCACCGGTAGACCCATCGTAATTATAACCATTATCGGCCAAATAGTTTTCTAACTGAGTCCAATCTGTATCGCTCGGTAAGCGCCAGCCGACAGGGCAGGCCGTCATTGCTGCCGGCTGGTTGTATAACACTCCATAAGTATTGTAATTATTTGTTGCTTTTGCAGCGCTTACATTAGTGCCATCATAACCGTAAACATAATAACAAGGAGTGGCTTTGCTTCCTGTTGCCGGGCCAACCACGCTGGGCAGATAAGCCAGGTTTTCTTCCATCCATACCTGTTCGCCAATGGTAACCGTTTTGTAAACATTTCCATCCCTGCTATCAGTAAAGGTGTCACCCATTTCTTCCTGATTCGTTTTGAATGTTCTTTGCTCACCATAAGCAGTTCCTATAGCGTTTGTAGCATAAGCACGAACATAATAGGTCGTATTGGGAGTAAGACCCGTCAGGTTACTAGTGAAAGTTCCTACACCTGTTCCGTCATTCGTTTTCGAGTTTGCTGTGGTAGGATTCTGTGATGAGGCCCAGCATACTCCCCGTGCTGTGATAGCGGCTCCTCCATCCGCTGTTACATTACCGGGACAAGTGGCCGTTGTGGTTGCGATATTGGTTACCTCGCCTGTTGTTACTGTTGGTTTCGTTTGTTCTGGACTCTTAACACAACGAACAGATAACCCGCTATCTATTATGTCGCCACCTCCAACTACGTTTGCATAATAGGAGTTCAGGCTGTTACTAGAGGCACCATCCCAATTGTCGTACCCTGTAGAAGTCCACCAGTTGCCTTCGTATTCAAGGTCGACGAATCGACTGTAGCCAAGAGAACTATCATATTCACGCCGCCCCCCCGGAAGAGCCGAAAAACCTGACTTGTTTCTATATTCTGGGTAGTCAGTATTTCCTACAGAACCTGTCACATATGATAAGGCCCATCCGCTTTCACTTGCCATTGCTTTTGCAATTTCGTAACCTGTAGACCCATCGTAACAGTATCCATTATGGGCCAAATAATCTTCTAATTTGTACCATTCTGAATCACTGGGCAGATGCCAGCCTTCAGGGCAGGCAGACATTGCAGCCTCCCAGTTATACAACACACCGTAAATATTGTAATTATCCGTTGCTTTTGCTTCGCTTACACTAGATTTATAGTAACCGTGCACATAGTAATGAGCAATGTAGCCTCCATCATTTGGGGGCGATACGCTGGGCAAATAAGCAAGGTTTTCTGCCATCCATGTTTGTTCTCCTATAGTCACCGTTACGTAAACATTACCATCACGAGAATCAGTAAATGAACCGAATATAATGTCTGAGCCACTTAACGTAGTAAATGTTGTTTGCTCTCCATAGGCTGTACCTTCTGAATTTGTTGCATAAGCTCTTACGTAGTATGTGGTATTAGGAGAAAGACCGGTCAAATTGCTTGTGAAAGTTCCCACACCTGTTCCGTCTGTGGTTTTCGAATTTGCTGTGGCCGGATCCTGTGATGTGCTCCAACAAACTCCACGGGCAGTAACGGCGGTTCCTCCATCGGCTGTTACATTACCGGAACAGGTGGCCGTTGTGGTTGTGATATCAGTGATGTCTCCTGTAGTGACAGTCGGTGTTGTTTGTTCTGATTTTGTGGTGAAGGTTTTCTGCTCACCATAAGCTGTCCCTTTAGCGTTTGTTGCATATGCACTCACATAGTATGTAGTATTGGGGGTAAGACCGGTCAAATTGCTTGTGAAGGCCCCTTTTCCTGTTCCGTCTGTGGTTTTCGAATTTGCGGTGGTCGGATTCTGTGATGTGCTCCAACAAGCTCCACGGGCAGTAACGGCGGACTCTCCTTCCGCTGTTACATTACCGGAACAGGTGGCTGTAGTGGTTGTGATATCAGTGATGTCTCCTGTAGTAACAGTTGGAGTTATTTGTTCTGATTTTGTGGTGAAGGTTTTCTGCTCACCATAAGCTGTCCCTTTAGC
>CAYTKX010000114.1:0-2453 GCA_964438495.1 uncultured Staphylococcaceae bacterium | reverse complement strand
TGCACCAGTCGCAGAAAAAGCGCCACTCCTTTAGTGCGTGGTTTTTCCTCTGCTGGTACATGATCTTCAACTGCATGTAGTTCGTGGACACCCTGCCCGTGTATTCAAGGGCGGTGGGAAGCATCTTGACGAACTCCTGCGCCGTCAGTTCCCCACGGACCACTGCCGCCTGATATCCCTCAAGCAGTTTGATGAGGTCGTCCGGAAACCCTCTCGGAAGCATGTTCCGAAGATTGAACCGGACTCCCCGGTGCATGGTGGACTGGCTGGACACGATATCGAAATGCGAGTACCGTTGCGCCTCTATCCACCATTTGATAGGACCGGTCACGTTCATGGACACTCTGATGCCCTTGAGGAAGTTTCCATGTCCGGAGTCGGCCGGATTGCTTGCCAGTTTCCTTGCTCTCTTGATCTGATCCTCGGCATCCTCGTGAGTCTGGGCCGAAGGGAAATCGTGATTGACAAGGTACTGAAGCCACCTGGAGCTGTCCTCGAAAAGGTCAGCATCATAGGAGGTGGTCATCGGAAAACCCGATGCAATTATCGACTCCCCAATGTCATACACCTTGGTCGCGGTTATTTCCACTTCCATTCTCCTTCTGTTTATTCTTCCACGCCCGTCGGCGCTCAGCCTTCATCTGGCGCTTGGATTTTGGGGGAGGAGAGTCATTGTCGATGGCCTTGTCATAAAAAGACAGCATCCAGCCAACAAGACGCTCCATAATATAAGCCATGATGGATATGAAACCCTCCACGGACTGCCCCAAAACAGATAAAGCCTCATTGCTGTTTCTTATTTTCACGCTTGTTTTTCCTTATAGACCTTCTCAAGGAGGTCCGGTGAATTATTGATCCGGTTGATGCCGGTACGCAGTGACGTGTAGCTAATCCCGAGAGTGGCGCTTAGCAGCATAGGATCACGGGTACCACCTTCCCCTTGAAGGCAGGATATCAGGTAGTCCATGTTTATCCTACAATATTTCTTCCTTCGTTTCAGCGGGAGACCAAGTTTCTTTGCCCACCGGGTAACCGTGGACGGTAGCGTGTTATGGAGTAACGCCACATCGGTAACCGTTAAACGGTCATCAGTCCACGCCTTGATGAAATCCGGCCAGTTAACCTCATTTTCCTTGATCCATGTCGTCCGGGTGATGGGGTCGAGCACGACCGGGGGATATTGTGTTTTCTTGGAATGCCCGGCAGGTGTCTTCTTCTCTGGCACTACCTTCTGCTCCTTCAGTTTGTCGTCGAAGGTGAGCTGTGCTGGATGCTCCTTGACGTCTCCCTTGAGCAGGCGCAGCGCCTCATCCTTGCTTATAGGAATAACAGGGCTGTTCGGACCAGACAAGATGGGCTCTTCGTCCTTCGTTGGGGGAGGGGTAGCGGAGGAGTCCTGAATGGGCTGCTTGTACCCCGTCGGGATCATTCTCTCAGGGGGAGGAAAATCCGTTTTTCTAGCCAAGGCCAAGCCCCTGGCGGTGCGTATTTCACCCCTGTGGTACTTGCAAGGAGCCTCCTTCTCAACAGGATGGCTTTCCTTCTTCCATGGACCACCCTCGAAATACGCCCTGACTAACTTGACGATGGTCACAAACCACACGGTTGCTATGAGCACAGCGACCATTCCAATCAACTGGTTCTCAATCTCAGGGCGCTTCAACAGGATCACTCCACCAGAAAGTATGATCCCCCCTATGCACAGTAATAGAATAGCCAGACTCGTACACGCGTTGGTTACATTTTTCCACATGTGAACATCCTTTCGTTTTCGTTCCACTTATCATGCTTCCTACCAATAAGGACCTTCTGATCCTCCTTGCTCATTCTTTCCCACGGAACCACTTCAACTTTTCCTTCCTTTTCTTCTAAGGGAACCCATTCCCACGGGATTATGTCCCCCTCTCCATCCACCCACAACTCCGCCGCTTTGCTCCAACGGAACATCAGGGTAGGCTCCGCCTTGCACTTCACATCTGGTGTGAACCTGCGCATGGTGGTCTCCATGATGTTCTGCATATGCAGCGTCCTGGCGGTAACGTTGCGATCGAATGGAATCAGGGCAATGTACTCGTCATGAATGAAACTGGAGAGTGCGAAACCCTCCCGGTACAGCGCCCAGCCAGCCTCCTTGCTGATGTCCGACGCCAACCCCTGGAACTTGGTGTTGCACGCCGCGCAGAAGGAGCAGTTCACCCTAAGTCTTCCGGTGAGTATCCTGGATATATACCGATCAGGTATTTCCATCATAGGTTCTGGGCTGAGATGTTTCTCCATTTCAGGGAAGGTGCTCTTCCACAGGGCGCAAAGAACCTTGGCTTCCTCAAGGGACACGGTAACCCCATACCCTTTGGCATAGTTGATGAATGTCTTTGGTCCAAGACCACCAGGCAGCCCAAAATTCAGAGCCTTGCTCATCGTCCTGAGGAACTTGAACTTTCCTTTGTCCTCCT
>CAYTKX010000113.1:0-2457 GCA_964438495.1 uncultured Staphylococcaceae bacterium | reverse complement strand
CATTGCTTTAATTTGCTTTGTAGTAGGTGTTATAGTAATCGTTAATAATCCAACACACCCTATACCCAAAAATACATATAGTTGATATGTAAATTTTTAAAGTATTATTAGAGTCTTTTTATGTGCTGTAAGAAAAGACTTTTATGTTTTATGGTGGGGTTGACTTTTCCGCTTTATAAAAGTATAATTAATTATCTCCGAATCGATTGAGTGGGGGACCCATTGTTAACGGGGTGAATCAAGTAATTTGTAAGGATACTTAATGTCCTGAACCCGCCAGCTAACCTCATAGGAGTGATTAAGAATAGTCATTCTTTTTTTTGTGGGGAGGTATTATGGATCCAATCTATGTCTTAATTGCGAAAATCTCAATCGTTTTATTAGTCGGGTTTATCGGTTCAATCATTGCCCGAAAACTTAAACTACCAAGCGTATCTGGTTTTCTCGTACTTGGGCTTTTGCTTGGCCCATCACTTGGACTAATCTTTAAAGGTTATCCAGGGTTTATTACGAAAGCGGAAAACGAATCATTAAACTTTATTAGCCAAATCGCTTTAGCCTTTATTGCTTTTTCGATTGGGGCGGAGTTTTCTTTAAAATCGCTTAAAAAAGTTGGAAAGCCCGTCTTAATCATGACGACAACCGAAGTAATTGGCGCCGTTTTAGTAGTGTTTAGTGCGCTTTTCTTCTTACCAAAGCCGCAGACGATCATGAGTGGCGGCTATAACCCTTTTAGTAATGCCAACTTAGCGTTTGGCCTTATCCTTGCCTCAATGTCGGCGGCGACCGCTCCGGCAGCGACACTGATGGTCATTCGTCAATACCGCGCTTATGGTCCGGTAACGAAAGCTATTTTACCAATTACCGCCCTTGACGATATTTTTGGCATTATCGTCTTTGGCTTTTTCTTATCATTTTCGCAATTACTTTTACCAAGTGGCGAACTCCCACCTGTCTGGCTTATGATCTTAAAACCATTTATTGAAGTATTTGGTTCGATTGGTTTTGGCATGCTTATTGGTTTCTTACTCTCGATTGTTGCCAATAAGTTTGATAAGATTCGCGATGACCTCCAAGTATTAGCCTTACTTGCTGTCTTTATGACCATCGGCGGAACGTATTTAATTAACTATTTCCTTGAACCGCACGGTATTGCCTTAAGTCAATTACTCGCTAACATTATGGTAGGAACGATGATTACTAACGTTGCCCGTAAACCAGACCGTACATTTTCCGCAATTAACGATTTTGCCACCCCTTTTTATGTCATGTTTTTCACCCTTGCAGGGGCCGGACTTGATTTAGGTATTTTAGGAACGAACCCATTGCTTCTCGCCATTGCCTTTGTCTACATCTTAGCCCGTGGCTTTGGAAAGTGGGTTGGTATCCTTGTTGGCGCCCATATCGTTAAAGCACCAAAATCAATTAAACGCTACTTAGGGATTGCTTTATTGCCGCAAGGTGGCGTATCTATTGGTCTTTTAGCCGTTGTCTTCGTACAAATGTACCCCCTCTATCCTGAAATATCGGCTATAATAATGTTATCAATCTTAGTGTATGAAACATTTGGACCTCTCTTTGCAAAATTTGCAATTGAAAAAGCAGGGGAAATTGGCGGCCTTGACCGTCTTGAACAATTATCAGGTCTCGATGGTATCGAGTTAACCGAAGAAGGAGCGTAATATGCAAATCTTATTTATTGTCTTAAATGATTTATCTTACTTAGATACTATTTTAGAAAAGTTTTTAGAACTTGAAGTACGCGGCGGTACGATTATTGATTCGCAAGGAATGGCAGCCGCAATTATGCAAAACGAAGGGTTAAACTCCTTACTTAGTGGTCCGTTTGCAAGATCACTACAAAATGACCAAAAGAGTTCCAAAACAATCTTTACGGTTATTAACGAAGAAGAAAAAGCAAAACGCGTTATTTCCGAAATTCAAAACATTGTCGCTAACTCGAAAAAGCAAGTTATCGGCTTTATGTTTACAATGCCAGTCAGTGGCATTTATCCAATGCGCCCGCGCGTTAAATAAATTAAACTTACACCTTAAAAGAAACTATGGTCCGCCATAGTTTTTTTATCACTATTTACAATATAAGTAGAAACAATTAAAAACTGATATAATTTATATACTTATGAAACGACGTAAAGAAAGCCAATTCAATGAATATTTACACCATATAAATGATGATGATAAAAAAGCCGTCAAAGCTTTTTTTGTGAACTTCAAACAACATATGGGGTTACCGCTTGGTGAAGAAAAGAAACTGCGCATTGATTTAGAACATGCTTTAATGTATTATAACGCGGTTGGCGTTCCCGTAAAAGAAGCATTACGGCGACTTGATAATTCGCATCTTGGCGGCTTTTACGCCCGGCCTCCCATTTTATATTACAGTTTAGATGATGCCGCAAAGATTTATCCGATCTCAATGAAACACGGACAAATGAC
>CAYTKX010000112.1:0-2464 GCA_964438495.1 uncultured Staphylococcaceae bacterium | reverse complement strand
GTTAGTAATGCTGCTGTAACTGGCGCATTAATCATCGTACCATTTTTTAAAAGGTCCGTTAATTCGTTTGATCTTTCAATTGTAATGAGCGCCCCCATCTTTGTTTTGGAAAGATTTAAGACCGCACTAAAAAGTTGATTAGCGATTTCCTCTTGATCATAAATTTTCCGTTGCTCACGCCGCGGACGCCGATCTTTAGGGGCCACGTTATTAGAAAATAGCCATCTAAATTCTGACATATTACCAAAAATAAATATCATGACACTTCCAAAGTAAAAAAGACCAAGGAAAATCGAAAGAATTTCTAAATCAAATAAGCTTGATGCAATTAAAGCAAGGGAGGTAAGGGTTAAAACAATTTTAGGAAAAAGTCTTTTTAAAAAGAAAAATAGAAAAACGTCAAGTGCGGCAATCGCCACAAAAATAATAACAACTTGAATAATTTTTGTAACATCCGTTATAATCGACAAATACAAATTAACCATAATATCTTTTTCCCTTACTTTTTGTATTGTCATTTTAACATGATTAACACCATTTTTACAATGTAAAACATGCAATTTTTCCCTTAAATGCAATAAATATTTTCTGAATATGCAAAAGACTGCTTTTTTGCAAGGTTAACGACCTATAAAATAAAAAACACCCAATTAATGAGTGTTATTTTATTAATGGCGGAGTAGGTGAGACTCGAACTCACGCGCCAGTTACCCGACCTACTTCCTTAGCAGGGAAGCCCCTTCACCAACTTGGGTACTACTCCGTCTTGGTAAATAATAGCATAACCAAAATTATTTGTAAATAAATAAATTAGTAAGCTTTACCAACGATGACAACATATTTAGCTTTCTTGCCACTGACGAGGCACTTTTCACTAAATGGCGTTTGATTAAAAGGAAGCGCTCTAGCGGTTGCTTGGAACTTTTCTTTAATAAGATCAAGGTGTTCTTGCTCACCGCTCCACATCATTTTTGCGTATCCTAATTTGTTATTTAAAGCGTCTTCTAATTCTTCCATTGTTCTTACTTCAAAGGTATGGTCTAGTAAGAAAGTTAAGGCTTTTTGATACATTGAATCATGAATTTCATCAAGTAAGGTTAAGACTTTGGTTTCAAGTTCCGCATCAGCGAAATTAAACTTTTCGTGGTTATGACGTAGCGCGCCACTGACGAGGCCAGCTTTTAAGTCCCGCGGACCAATTTCTAAACGTAATGGTACGCCTTTCATTTCGTGTTCGGCAAACTTCCAACCAGGTGATTTATCGCTGCTATCGACTTTAACGCGGATTCCTTTGGCTTTCAGGCGTTTTTCAAGTTCATATGCTTTATTTAACACCCCGGGTTGATTTTGTTGAATAGGGACAATGATGACTTGGGTGGGAGCAACGCGGGGCGGTAAGTTAAGGCCGTTATCGTCACCATGCGCCATAATGACCGCACCAATTAGTCTAGTGGATACCCCAAAACTAGTTTGGTGGACATATTGTAAAGTATTGTTTTTATCTTGGAATTGAATATTAAAGACTTTTGCAAATCCTTGACCAAAGTAATGGGTAGTGCCACTTTGTAATGCTTTACCATCAGGCATTAATGCTTCAATGGTAAATGTTTGTTCCGCTCCAGCAAATTTTTCTTTTTCAGTTTTATTACCGGTTAAGAAAGGAATCGCTAAAAGGTCTTTTCCCATGTCTTCATAAACTTTTAACATTGTTAAAGCATGATTACGAGCTTCAACTTCACTTTCGTGGATGGTGTGGCCTTCTTGCCATAAAAATTCACTACCGCGTAAAAAAGGCCGCGTTGTCTTTTCCCAACGGACGACTGAGCACCATTGGTTATAAAGTTTTGGTAAATCGCGATATGAGCTTACAATCTTTGCAAAATGGTCACAAAATAGTACTTCACTAGTTGGCCGAATAATTAAAGGGTCTTCAATCTTTTGATTGCCGCCTAAAGTAGCGACTAAAGTTTCGGGCGCAAAGCCTTCAATGTGATCTTTTTCTTTTTGGAATAAACTTGTGGGGATTACAAGCGGCATATATACGTTTTCATGCCCTTTTTCTTTAAAACGTGCGTCTAAATATTTTTGAATGTTTTCCCAAATTGCGTAGCCATAAGGTCGATATATAATAAAGCCTTTAACGTCGCTATAGTCCATGAGTTCAGCTTTACGGCATACATCGGTATACCATTGGGCAAAATCTTCTTTTTGGGTGGTAATCGCATCGATTTTAATTTTACTCATCTTTATTTCCTCTTACTAAAACTAATAATTCTTAGTGCTTTCTTCTTATCAATCGTTTCTAATGTAAAGTCTTTTTTACTTATTTCGTCACTAGCGACATAATCAGCGCCCGCGCGAATATAATATTCAATCTCACTCCATTTTGGTAAATCAATAAAGGTTATCGGTCTTTTATGTCGTAATAATTTACCAAGTGAAGAAAGTAAATATAGTCTTTCCC
>CAYTKX010000111.1:0-2494 GCA_964438495.1 uncultured Staphylococcaceae bacterium | reverse complement strand
GAAAAAAAATTATGTATAGACCAATTAAAAGATTTCTCGATTTTTTACTCTCACTTATCGGTGTGATTGTTCTTGCTCCACTTTTTATTGTCGTTGCAATTATTATTAGAATTAATTTGGGGCATCCAGTTATTTTTAAACAGAAGCGTGTTGGTCGATATAATAAGGTTTTTAATTTATATAAGTTTAGATCAATGAAAATAGCCTATGATGAAAAAGGCGATTTATTACCTGACGAGCAAAGATTAACAAAGTTTGGTATTTTTTTACGTCGCACAAGTATTGACGAATTACCGCAATTGTTTAATATTTTATTAGGAGACATGACCATTATTGGCCCCAGACCGAAAACGATATTCGAAACATTACTTATGAAAGACACTAAATATGTGTATCGCGCTGCGATTAAACCAGGATTAAGTAGTTGGTCAGTAATTCATGGCCGCAATAATATGCGTAATGACCGCGCTTTAGCGTATGACTTTGAACACGTTGTACGCTTTTCTTTTTTCTTAGATGTAAAAATCTTCTTTAAAACCATCGGCCTCGTCTTACGTGGCTCGGGCATTAATACAGAAGGATACGCGACATTTTTACATATTAGTGATTTCCTTGTGGAAAATAAATTAAGAACGCAACACGAAGTTGATCAAATTAGAAAAGAAGCATTCCAAGTAGAAATCGATAAATTAAAATATGTGCCAATGGGAATTTCTAAACAAGACTTTAAGAATAAGCGCAAAGAAATGAAAAAATGGCGTAAAACATATAATTCAAATCAACCTATAACATGGGATTGATACTTAAAACCTTGATAAATAGTTATTGTCCATAACTTCTTACATTATTGAAAACTTATACTTTATAGTATAATAACTATGAATCCGTTTAAAAGGAGGACTTCTTATATGCCACAAAACTTAAAAGATTACTTTGTTATCTTAGTGCTTGATGATGAAACATCATTAAGAGTAAGAACCCTAAAACTAACTGATAAAGATTTTAAGGTTCCGTACCGTAATTTCTATCCCCATATTAATATTGGACGCTTCTTACAAGCGGATAAACATGAAGTTATTAAAGCGATGAAGAAAATTTCACGGATGACGAATAGTTTTGAAATTGACATTAATAATGTTGAAATGTTTACAGAATACTTAATGGTTTTAACTTTTGCCGAAAGTGAAAAACTAAACAAAGTACATCGTAAACTACACGAATTAGTACCTTATAAATCTGATGAATGGACGGATCCAGATTCTGGAAAATATGTACCGCATATTTCGATTTATTATAACCCCGGTGAAGACGTTAGAGAAATGCATGATCATTATTTAAGTGTCTTTAAACCTTTCAAGGGCCGAGTTGTTGCCGTTGAACTTAGTGAATATGATGGCCAAAGCTTTGTGGTCTCCCATCGTTATGAACTAAAGAAAAGACTTTTCTAATATGATTAGTGACGAAGTCATTGCAAAAATATTAGCGTTTCGTGATGAACGCGACTGGCGCCAATTTCATAATGGCAAAGACTTAGCGATTTCTTTAAACTTAGAAGCAAGTGAACTCTTAG
Organism: uncultured Staphylococcaceae bacterium; assembly: GCA_964438495.1. Classification (GTDB taxonomy): domain Bacteria; phylum Bacillota_I; class Bacilli_A; order RFN20; family CAG-826; genus UBA1361. The sequence continues at coordinate 924 of CAYTKX010000111.1, read as the reverse complement.
AAATATTTCAATGGTCCGCGGATGACTTAAATGTCCCTGAAAAAATTGAAGCGATGAAGGAAGAACTTGCTGATATTATAATGTACGCAATTTTGTTCGCCGATAAATATAAATTTGATGTTAATGAAATCTTACTAAATAAAATTGAAAAGAACGCTCAAAAGTATCCTTTAAGCGCTGCTAAAGGACGTAAAGATAAATACACTGAGCTCAAGGAAAAAGATGGAAAAGAATAAACTTTTATACAAGATTTTAGGGATAGTATTACTTGTTATAGGTCTTACCTTTTTAACTATTGGTGTTATTGATTTTATTAATGTCGCAAATTATAACGCAGCGAAATTACCAAGTGAACCAACCAAGACAATGAATATGTTATGGCCACTTTTAGCGACCCCGACTTTATTTGGTGGTTTCTTTTTATTCATCTTAGGATTTGGAAAGAAAAAAGAATATGTATAAAAATAATCGTAAACAAAGTAGTAAAACACGAGTTTTTAACGTGAAAGAAAGAGGAGAACTTTTAGCCTTTTTGCTTACAATTCCTGGTTATTCGCGTAATAACATTAAAAGTTTATTAACAAGGAAGCAAGTTTTAGTAAATGATGTTCCAATAAGTCAATTTGACTTTGCGCTTTATAAAGGCGACGAAATAAAGATTACTCCTTTCATGAATAAGAAAGTAACCGCGACCCGTGGTAATAAACTAAAAGTTATTTTTGAAAACGATGAAATGATTGTTATTAATAAACCAAGTGGTCTTTTAACCATTGCCACTGATAAAGAGAAAGTAAATACAGCGTATCGGCTTGTTAATGAACACGTACAGGCCACTGATAAAAATGCCAGAATATTTATTGTCCACCGCCTTGACCAAGACACAAGCGGAGTTTTAATGTTTGCGAAAAGTGTCGAAATCCAAAA
>CAYTKX010000110.1:0-2579 GCA_964438495.1 uncultured Staphylococcaceae bacterium | reverse complement strand
GTTAAAATCCGCGGCCTTAAATAAGTAACAAAATGCTTAACAAAGCGCCTTCGGGCGCTTTTCTTAAAATTGAGGAGAAAATATGCAAAAAACAATTAAAGATTTAAAATTAAAAAACAAAACAGTACTTATTCGCGCTGACTTTAATGTCCCGTTTAAAGGTGATGTTATTAGTGATGACAATCGAATTGTCCAAGCTTTACCAACTATTAAACATGCCCTTAAAGAAGGAGCGAAAGTTGTTTTATTTTCGCACTTAGGGAAAATTAAACATAAATTAAGTCCCGAAGAAGTTGCCGCGGCTAAAGCTAAAAACAATATGGTTATTGTGTATCGCCGTCTTGCGGAAATCTTAGGTAAAGATAAAGTAAAATTTAGTGAAGAACCAAGTGGCGATAAAGTTAATGCTTTAGTCGCTAGTTTAAAACCGGGCGAAGTATTATTATTACAAAATACCCGCTATGAAAAAGGTGAAGAGAAAAATGATCCCGAACTCGCCGCTAAATGGGCAAGTTTCGCTGATGTTTTTGTGATGGACGCCTTTGGTAGTGCGCACCGTGCCCACGCTTCAACTTATGGTGTTCCCGAATTACTTAAAAAAAGTGGTAAAGAAGTTGCCATCGGCTTTTTAGTCGAAAAAGAAGTAAATGCGCTTGGTCGCGCTGTTCATGTTAGCGAAAAAGATCGCCCATACATTGCCGTTATCGGCGGATTTAAAGTAAGTGACAAAATTAAAGTCATTGAAACATTACTTGAAAAATGTGACAAAGTCTTAATTGGTGGAGCAATGGCGTATACCTTCCAAGTCGCCCTTGGGAAAGAAGTTGGTATTTCCCCATTTGAACCAGATCAAGTTGACTTTGCGAAAAAATGTTTAGAAAAAGCCCCCCATAAAATTCTTTTACCAATTGATGGTGTCGCTACTGACGCCTTTAAAGATTGGACGAAGAAAGTTGTTGTGGATGGTCCAAATATTCCGGAAGGCTTCGAAGGAATGGATATCGGACCGAAAACTCAAGCTTTATTTGCTAAAGAACTAAGTAAGGCAAAGATGGTATTTTGGAATGGACCAATGGGTGTATTCGAACAAAGTGACTTTGAAGCGGGAACCCGCGCTGTTTGTGAAGCAATTAGTAAACTTAAAGGTGCCTTCACCGTTATCGGCGGTGGCGATAGTGCGGCAGCAGTCGCTCAATTTGGTTATAAAGACGCCTTTAGTCATATAAGCACTGGTGGCGGAGCCTCTTTAGAAATGATTGAAAACGATGGCCATTTACCAGGCATCGATGTGATAGGATAGGTCTATGCGCAAAAAGTTATTAGTCGGTAACTGGAAAATGAACAAAACAATCGCCGAAACGAAAAGTTTTGGTCATGCGTCCTTAGATTTACTTAAAAAAGCAGAAGCACGCCAAATTGATATTGGTGTGACACCCCCTTATTTATCATTACAAACCTTAATAAACATAAATCCTAAACTTTTAGTCGGCGCCCAAAACGTCCACTTTAAAGAAAAAGGAGCGTTTACTGGTGAAGTAAGTATTCCAATGCTTAAAGAAATCGGTGTCAATATGTCGCTTGTCGGTCATAGTGAACGAAGAACGTATTACGCAGAAACAAATGAAAGCTGCAATCTTAAAAACTTAGCCTTATTAGAAAACGGAATGACTCCCCTATATTGCGTTGGCGAAACGTTAGAAGAATTTGAAAAAGGGATTACGAAAGACATTATTAAAGCCCAAATTGAAGAAGGCTTAAAAGGTGTAAAAAACATTAAAGAAGTTGTAATTGCTTATGAACCAGTGTGGTCAATTGGCACAGGTAAAAACGCGAGTAAAGAAATTGCCGAAGATATATGCGGTTATATTCGCACCCTTTTAGCGAAAGCTTATGGTCAAGACGCTGAAGAAGTACGCATTCTTTATGGCGGATCAGTTAAACCTGATAACGTTAAAGCTTACATGGCGATGCCTAATATTGACGGCGCCCTCGTCGGCGGCGCGTCTTTAACAGTCGAAAGTTTCAGCGAACTCATAAATAATATTTAACTTATTTTTAAAGTTTAGGCAAAATAAAAGAGGGAAGACCGATAAAGTCAACCCTCTTTCTTTTTTATTTCCTCACTAAAATTCCTATAAATTTATATTATATATAGGCATAGAAAGCCAATAATTAACAAACCGAAGTGGAAAATAATAAAAAAATGCAATTTATGTATCATATTATTTGCGCTATGCATTAACTTGTGGTTTAATATGTCAAGCACCCCAGAGGTGCTAAAAAATAAATACTAAAAACACAGAAAAAATCAACTTCTTGTTGACAAAAAAAGTGAATGATGGTATTATATGAAAGCGCTATATTTTGAGGCCCTATTACAAAGTAATACGGGAAAGTAAGCGCTCTTGATCTTTGAAAACTGAACAGATGTACAAAAATAATACAACGTCAAATTTTTTAATTATCTAATAATTACGAATATATGAGTTAGGGAACAAACATTTATTTAAATTAAAATAAAAACATATTTATTGAGAGTTTGATCCTGGCTCAGGATGAACGCTGGCGGCGTGCCTAAT
>CAYTKX010000109.1:0-2583 GCA_964438495.1 uncultured Staphylococcaceae bacterium | reverse complement strand
GCTTCTTTCGCCCTAACTACATCCAAGTGAAGAACAACCAGAAGAAGGACTTCGCCTATGCCGATATCATCCACATCAAGAAGAGCACTCATAAAAGTAATGCCTGGGGCTTAGCCTGCCTGCCCATAGCTATCAATGTCGAGATACTTTCCGAGATCAAGACCTTCGACTACAACAACTTCAAGAACGGTCTGATGATCGACTATTTCGTGATCGTGGAAGGTGGCACACTGCGAGACGGCACCGTCACTGACGAGCAGGGCAATGAGGTGCTGACCGATGCCTATACCGAGATCGAGAAAGCACTCACCGAGGTCAAAGGCAATGCCAAGAGCCACTCCACAGTGCTGATCGAGAGTGAGAGCCGGGATGTGAAGATACGCCTTGAGCCACTCAGACAACAGGATCGGGAAGGCGGATTCATCAACCTCAAGAAAGACCTCAGAGAAGGCATCTTCGCTTATCACCGGGTTCCGGCCAGGATCGTCTCACAACTCATTCCTGGGCAGCTTGGTGGCGATAACAAGAGCGATATGCTGATGTTCTACCACTTCGTAGTCAAACCGCTGCAGAATCGCCTGGCACTTACCCTGGCAATAGAATTCAACTATGAGTTTGGATGGAACCTCACTCCGGACGATTTCAACTTCGGCAATCTAACCGAGAAGCTCCAGTCTGCAGATGATCAATTGTTTATGCAGAACCGCAGCTTTGGAGCGCAGTAAACTATGCACAACTACATAACTGACAATCAACAACAAGGAGGTAGCGTGAATCGTAAACGCACCATTCAAAAGGGAGAACTCCGCAACGTGGAAGTCGAGTTAGTCTCGCTGCTATTCGATGAGATGAACCCTGCCAATCAGAAGGGCTTTGTGGTCAAGAACGCTTCCGGACGAAGCTTTGAACACAAGATCAACTCCACCAAGTTCAAGAGTGAAACGAGTGGCACTCAGGGACGGCTTTACGTCACTCTAATGGAACCCAATATCCACGATTCCCAAGGTGACTATTACACCCGGGAAGAGATTCAGAAGTCCTGTGATCACTTCGCCAAGCACGGCTTAGTCGGCAAGTGCGATGTGAACCACAACATGCAGCCCGTACCGGAGTTTACCGTAGTAGAGAACTACATCCTCAAGACCAGTGACAGAGAGCATTTTCCCGATGCTAAAGTCGGCTCCTGGGTGCAAGTCCTCAAGTGTGAAGATCTCAACTCCGAGCTTTGGCAGAAGGTCGAGAAAGGCGAGTTCAATGGTGTCTCCATTTACGGACGAGCCGATGACTACCGCCATGCCGAAGCGAGCCTTGCCGAGATCAAGAACGAGTTGAATTCGCTTCGCAAGGTCGCAGAGCATAACAACAACTCCGAGCTGCAGAAGGGCATCACAGCCATCGCTGAGAAGATCAGTGAACTGGAGAAGGGTAACCCCAACCTCCAGCTTGGCGATGCCATCCACAGCATCGAGAAGAGCCTCAAAGACCTCTCCGTAACCATGAGCAGAGCTATCTCCAAGAGCATTCCCGGTGAGCCTGATGCTAACCAGTCCAATGTGGACAAAGAGGTTACCATCGACGGCAACAAGATCATGGTCAAGGCCAGCCACCGTGAGATCTACAAAGGCATCTCCGATGTGGACTCCGGCAAGGCCATGAACATCCTGACAGCCAACACCACTTCCCTGTTTATCGATGAGGTGATCGGAAGCCAGCCCGGAGATACTCTATCGGATATCTCAGTGCTGCCACTGCTGAAAGACGAGAAGATCGACGTCGGCCTGATCGATGACCTGGTCTTTAAGAACTCCCTCGATGGCGCTCTGACGGCTCAGACCGTAGCCACTGCTGACCTCTCTGTCCCCACCGGGATACTCAATGCTGAGTTCACCTTAGGTAGAGATGTGGTCGAATTCTACAAGGACAAGTACGGTGAAGATGTCTTCGGAGCCTACGTGGAGAACCACATCGCCAAGAAGACCGAGAAGGCCATGCGCCTGCTCCTCTTCAAGGGTGACAGAGCTTCAGCCACTGCCAAGATCAAAGCTCTGGATGGGGTGGTCAAACTGGCTACCACCGCCACAGACGTCACCAACCTCTCCAAGACCACCTATACCGACTGGGCGAAACGCTTTGAAGCGGCTCTCCTGGCTTTCTCGGACGAGATGCTGGAAGAGCAGGAGAACTTCAAGTTCTATGTTGCTCACAAAGACTTGATCCGTATCCGTGCTGAACTCGCCAAGCGTGAGACCGGAGCCGGAGATCGCCTGCTGCTTGAAGGCGGCAACGTTTCTTTTGCGGGTATCCCGGTCAAACCCCGTCTCATGGATGCCGATTACATCATCGGCGGACTCTCCAAGTTCATCATCATCGGTTACCGTACCGATGCCGAACTCAAAGTGGAACACCACGGAAGCGATTGGAAGTACCACTGGTACATCCGTATCCGTCCCGGGATCACCTACATCTCCGGCTTCGTGAAAGTCTTCAAACTAACCACCTAAGCAATAACAACAAGATAAGGAGTATCAATGGACTTCATCATTGCCAATCAAGCCTTCATCTTAGGGCTTATCACCACCCTGA
>CAYTKX010000108.1:0-2657 GCA_964438495.1 uncultured Staphylococcaceae bacterium | reverse complement strand
TTCCTCAAACAGCTAAATACAAGAAAGCTGCATGGAATCTTATTAAATGGTGGATTACAGATACTAATAACCAAGTTAAATGGAGTGAAATCTCTGGTTTAATTCCTGCTAAATTATCAATTATCGAAGATCCAAGAATGAAGGAAATTCCTAATGTAAGAAACGTTATTGACAGTCTTCCTTACATTAAAGCAAGACCTAAAGTACCCGGCTACACTTCAATTGAAACCAGTGTTTTCATGAATAAAATCGGATCACTGTTGTTTGAAGGTGGTTATGTAAGAGGTAATGATACTACTGCAAAACGAATTCAAGCATGTCTTAATGACATGGAACAAACTGCACAAAGTATTTTAGACTTTGCGAACTTATAGGTAATATTTTGTTTATATTTAAGAAGGTGGTGTAATTATGACTAATCCAGCTTTATCTAATGGGTCTAGAAACATTGGACAAAGAATAAAAGATTGGTTTAAGTGGTTATTTACGACAAGAAGAGGACAAAAGAATCTATGGGGATTAATTTTCATTATCCCAGCAATGATTATCTTTATTATCTTTACAGTGGTTCCAATTACAATGTCTTTTGGATTATCATTGACTAATATGCGAGGGTTAACATTAACGAATCTAAAATTCGTTGGGTTTAAAAACTTTGAGTATATTTTTAAAGTAGATCCACTCTTTTGGAAAGCAATGAGAAATATTGGGTTATATACATTAATAACAGTACCTTTAACCTTAACAGGCTCATTATTATTAGCATTAGTTATCAAGAAACCAATTTTAGGAACGAAGTTCTTTAGAGGTTTGTTTTACTTACCAGGTATTACCAGTGGTGTAGCAACCGCAATGGTATGGTTATATTTATTAAATGGAAATGGTATAATAAATAATGGAATAAGATGGTTTAATGATGTATTTAATACCAGTATGCCTTTAATTTTAATGAATGATTCAAGAACTGCTATATGGGGATTAATCTTTATGACTATATGGGGTGGTCTTGGAGGAAATATGGTTTTGTTCCTTGCTGGAATGAATGCCATTCCGACCAGTATTTATGAAGCAGCAGAAATTGATGGGGCTAACAGAAGACAACAATTCTTTAAAATTACATTGCCTTTACTAAAACCATCATTAATATTTGCCTTAACTTTGTCTTTGATTGGGTCACCACAAATGTTTGAACCAATATTAATTATGGATGCGAACACCACTACACCAGTCTTTGAGATTTATAAAAATGCTCTAAAAGGTGGACTTGGTACAGGTTTAGCTACCGCTCAATCAGTGGTTCTGTTCTTCTTCATTATGATTGTAACTCTTGTTATGCAACGCGTTAACAAAGAGTTCAAAATATAAGGAGGAATATTATGCAAGCAGATAAAATAGTTATGGCTAAACCGACTAAATTAACATTTCAAGAAAAGTTTAAATCAAAGAAATATAGAAGAAATCTCATTGAAAATATCTTCTTATGGATCATTAGAATTATTTTAGGTGTAATCTTTGCATTTCCATTATATTGGGCGATTACAACTTCCTTTAAACCTTTAGAAGAAATTATCTCACCGACCATTAATCTAGGGATTAATAACCCTACTTTGGAACACTATAAATACGTGTTAACTTGGCGAGATTACAACACAGGCCAAATTGTTATTTTCAATGCGTTAAACAATACTTTGTTTATTACCATTATCACTGGCGCACTTAATATTATGATTACATCAGTCGCTGGATACGCATTCGCAAAACTGAAATTCAAAGGAAGTAAAGTTATTTTTAGAATTTTACTATTATCAATGATGATTCCAGGCGTTATTACGATGATGCCTACATTTATTGTGATATCAAACCTCAAATTATGGGGTAATTTCGCTGGGGTAATTTTACCTGGCATCAGTAGTGTATTTAATATCTTTTTCATGAGACAATTTTTTATTACATTGCCTGATGAATTAGGTGAAAGTGCGGAAATTGATGGGGCTAGTGAATTTAGAATATTCTTTCAAGTATATTTACCACAAGTCAAACCTGCGTTAGCCGCAATTGCCATTTTTAACTTTCAAGGTGGATGGAATAACTTCTTAATGCCTTATGTTGTATTACCAACATCAAAACTGGTATTACCAACTTTTATTAGAAGTTTTCCTGCTGAAAACTTTGGACAAACCATGGCAGCATCAATGTTATCTACATTACCAATTTTAGTTTTATTCATTATATTCCAAAAATATTTTATGCAAAGCGTAACTTTAACGGGAATAGAAAAATAAAGATATAAGGGGGAGGAATTTTAATGAAAAACGTACCATTGTACCAACGTATTTTTGAACATTACTACGAAAAAATTATGACAGGTCAGCTTAAAGAAGGCGACAAGTTGCATACGGACAAAGAGATAATGGAAATCTTTTATGTAAGCCGAATTACCGCTAAAGCTGCTATACAAATGTTGGTAGAACGCGGATTAGTTGAAAGATTCCCTGGGAAAGGTACTTTTGTAACAAAAGAACCTAAACAAAAACGAATTGAAACCTCGACAAAACTCATCGGTGTCATCATGTGTGACATCGATGCGTCATTCGGGTTAGACTTATTTAAAGGAATCGAAAAAGAAGCAGAACATAGAAATGTTCATATGCTTTTTA
>CAYTKX010000107.1:0-2660 GCA_964438495.1 uncultured Staphylococcaceae bacterium | reverse complement strand
AAACATGAAGAAACGGGTGAACCAGTTGTGGAAACAAAAGTCGAACACGTTAGTATGGGTAAATTAAAAATCCCTGCTGACCTTGCAAAAAGCTTAGCGCCTTATAAAGGAAAGCATGTTGTCTTTGGCGTTCGTCCTGAAAACGTAAACTACGCAAGTAGTGAAGCAGGACGGGCCTATAAAGGCTTTGAACGGGAAATTGAAGTGGAAATTGCTGAGTTACTCGGTAATGAATACATTGTTCACTCCCACTTATTTGGACAAAAACTTGTCTCCAAATTACTCGTTGATCCCGCAAATGCAATCTCAATTGGGGTTAAACTACAGCTCGTAATCGACTTTAGTAAAGTTGCTTTCTTCAAAGTTGATACACCTGAAGAAACTGAAAAATTACCACACGCTGAACGCAATATTCGTATTCGTTTATAATAGTAATTTAAAGCACTATTGCTTAAAGAAAAGGTCCGTTAACAGCGGACTTTTTTGATTTACAATCAAAATATTGTAAGCGCTTATCATTTTTCATTTGCCAATATATAATTTAACAATTATAATGAATATGTCTAAACTTAAATAAGAAAGTAACGGGAGGAATAATTTCCTGTACTTTCAATAAACAATGGAAAGGAGAATTTATGTTTAAACGAAAACGCTTAGCGTTACTCCTGGTCGGTCTTTTTGCTATGGCCGGTTGTACAAAACCAACCCCATCAACAAGCAACGATTCAGTTGATCCAGGAACAAGTGTAACGAAAGAAAGAATTAGACTCCAAGTTTGGGGTCCAATTGAAGAAAAGCCGCTTTATGAAAAGCACGCTCAAGAATTTGCGGACTTAAATCCCCAAATCGAATTCAGAGTCGACTATGGAAACGTTGGTGAACCAGACGCGGCCGCAAACATCTTAGCCGACGTGTCAACCGCGGCAGACGTCTTTCTTTATCCGGATGATCAAATCTTCCAAATGGCGGATAAAGGAGTGCTTGCTAAGTTACCAGCAGGCTACGCAAACAAAATTAAGGAGCGCGACATTGATTTAGCAATCGATGCTGCGACTTATGACGTTGATGGTGAAATGTATGGGTTCCCCGTTTCTGCCGATAACGGATATTTCCTTGTCTATAATAAAAAGTTCTTTAATGAAGAAGACGTTAAGACACTTGAGGGCATCTTAGCAAAAACTTCAGCTGAACATCAATTTGCAATGGATATGGGTAATGGCTATTATGCCTTATCATTCATTCAATATATTAGTAACATTAGTTACAATCCATCAACCGAATTACACACGACCGACTTTAATGATGCAAAGTCCGTCGCTGCATTACAAGCGGTTAGTGATTTAATTATGCCCCTTAAAGATAAAGGTTTCTTATCAGAAGACTTTAACGGCGCAGCCCTTGATGACTTAACTGACGCTAATGATAACCGCATTATCGCCGGGGTTACCGGTCACTGGAATACCCTTAACGTTTTAGAAAGATTAGGCGATGACTTTGGCGCAACGAAACTTCCAACCTTTAAAGTAGGCGAAGAAGAAGTGCAAATGGGTTCATTCCTTGGTTCAAAACTTGTTGGTGTTAAATCCTCAAGTAAATATTTACCATATGCTTTAGCATTTGCCGATTATATTACAAGTGAAGCGGCGCAAATTAGTCGCTTTGAATTAAATGGCTGGGGACCAACAAATAAAAACGCCGCTGCTGATCCATCAGTTACCGCGAACATTGGTCTAAAAGCTTTATCCGAACAAGCACCATACGCAATTCCACAAGGAAAATCAGTTGGTGGCTTATTCTGGAGTAATGCGGGTACGATTGGTACGTTCCTCCTTGATGGACCGACCCCTGACGGACCACAAACATTACAAGCTGCCCTTGACGCCTTTGTTGCTGCTATTACAACATAATAATTAACTATTGAATTTTATGAGAGCCGGCTCTTCGCTGGCTCTCCATTATTTTAGAAAAGAGGCCATTATTATGCAGACTAATGGAATGTCACAAAAACAAAAGTCGAAATTTTCATTATTCTTTATCGCAATTGGTATGTGGTTTGTAAATTTATTTAAAGCAGTTGGCGCTTATTTTGCAAAGATTGGTAAAGGAATCGCCCGGTTTTTTGTAAATGTATATAAACAATTCATTACTGGTGGTTGGCGTACTAAAATTTCGCACTTTATTATGGGCCTTGGACATGCCCTACTTGGAAGACCGATTAAAGCAATCATCTATTTATTGATGCAAATCGGTTATTTTATTTTTATGTTCATCCCCGGTGGCGGTATTTATTGGGTAGGTAAATTACGCACCTTAGGAACGGTTGCGGTTGAATATACCGCGGAATGTACAATGATTCCTCCGGTGCCGATTGAAGAGTGTGATCCTGACTTTATAACATATTCAAAACCAATCTATAAAGATAACTCGATGCTTATTATGCTTTTTGGCGTCGCAACCCTTATTGTTACAATCGGCTTTTTAATCTTCTACTTTGTGCAAGTAAAAGGTGTTTATCAAGCGGAAAAAACATATGTTGCTGCTAAGAAAGCTTATCTTAATAGTGGCAGCGAAGAAAAGTTTGTTAATCCACTTCCAACCTTTAAACAAGAATTAAACTCACTTTTAAATAGTCGCTTCCACTTTACAACGATGGCCATACC
>CAYTKX010000106.1:0-2715 GCA_964438495.1 uncultured Staphylococcaceae bacterium | reverse complement strand
ATTGGGGCAACTTTAAAGCATTACGCAGCCAATAACCAAGAAAAAGAACGCTATACGACAAATGCAATTATTGATGAACGCGCCCTTGAAGAAATATATTTAAAACCATTTCATGATGTTATAAAAGACGCTAAACCGTGGGCCGTAATGTGTTCTTATAACCGTGTAAACGGAATGCACGCAAGTCGAAGTAAGATGTTATTAACTGAAAAACTACGCGATAACGCTAAGTTTGATGGTTTAGTGATGAGTGACTGGGGCGCGGTTGTAAATTTAATTGATGGGGTTAACGCTGGGTTAAATTTAGAAATGCCTGGTGGGCATCTAAATGTTAAAGAATTAGAAAAGGCTATCAAACAAGGTTTACTTAGTGAAGAAAAAGTAAACGAAATGATTAAACCTTTACTTTCTTTAATGATCAATAAACGTGATAATCCCCAAAAGGATAATGTGTGCGATTATGATAAAAACTTAGAATTAGCTACCGAAATAATCGAAAAGAGTGCGGTTTTGCTAAAGAATGAAGATAATATCTTACCCCTTAACACTAATGCTAATGTCGCCTTAATTGGGAACTTTGCGAAAACCCCCCGTTATCAAGGCAGCGGTTCAAGTAAGATTAACCCGCATACTCTAATAAGTCTTTATGATGCTTTTGTGGAAAACGATGTTAACTTTGTCTACGCAGATGGTTATTTAGAACATGAAGTAGCGGTTAATCCTAAACTGATTGAAGAAGCTAAAACTGTAGCGAAAGACGCTGATATTGTTATTATTGCAGCGGGACTACCCGAATCATATGAAGTCGAAGGATATGATCGCTCTACCTTAGCGATGCCGCCAAGTCATAATGAATTAATTAAAGCAATCAGTGAAGTTAATAAAAAAGTTGTTGTCGTCTTATCAACGGGTTCACCCGTTTTAATGCCGTGGCTTAATAATGTTAAAGGACTACTTTTAACACATCTTGCCGGCAGCGCGACCGGGAGAGGGACTTATAATTTATTATTTGGCAAAGCTAGTCCAAGTGGAAAACTTGCAGAAACTTATCCGCTTAGTCTACTAAAAAGTGTACCCGGTGAATCATTTATTAAAAGCGAACTAAATGTCCCATATATTGAATCGCTTTTTGTTGGTTATCGCTATTATGATACGTTTAATGAACAAGTACTCTTTCCCTTTGGCTATGGATTAAGTTATACCCAATTTAAAATAAGTGACCATGATATTAAAGTTAGTGGTGATACATATAAAATAACCGCTAATGTGACAAACATTGGTCATTTAAGCGGTGGAGAAGTAATAAGTGTTTACATAAGTCGCGAGTTTTCAAAACTTTTCAGTCCGCGCAAAGAACTTAAAGCCTTTACTAAAGTGTATTTAAATCCAGGTGAGAAAAAGAAAATAGAAATGACTTTTACAAAAGAAGACTTAAAAGTCTATGACCCCGTAAAAAGAATTTGGGTTTTAGAAAATATTGATTATAGTGTTCACGTTGGCACAAACGTTAATGAAACCGAAAACTTATTCTTTATTTCCATTGAAGACGGTGAAGATTTAAAACATTTGGAAGATTACAAAAAAGAAAATAGTGCTTATTATAATCGTAATGAATATAGTGTTACCCTTAATGATTTTAAAACACTTTATGGCGCCCCCTTGCCCCTCGTCTTTGCAAATCGGAAACGCCCCTTTACCTTAGAAAATAATATTAGTGATACGACAGATTATTGGTTAGGACGTAAAGTTTATAATATGGTGCTAGATTTAGCCGCTAAGAAAACGGGAAATGACCCAATATTGCGGACAATGGCGCAAGAAAGTATAAAAGAAATGCCTTTTCGCACGATTCCCGCCTTAAGTTCGGGTGAAGTATCAATTAACGAACGCGACGGTATTTTACTCATATTAAACGGTAAGTTAATCCGCGGGTTATGGCGTTACTTAAAGAAAGATAAAAAGAAGAAATAAGAAGGGCCATATAGGCCCTTTATTCATGTTATAATTATTTACATGGACGAGAACGAGAAAAAAACGACCCAATCCTTAAAGGTAGTTAAGCAACAAAAAAGTGATAAAAAGTATTTACTAAATATTATTATCATATTGCTTATTACGATTACTTACACTATCTTTTCTTTGTGGAGTGACTTGCCTGATGTTATTGGTGTCTTTAGTGGAGCGGCGGCAACATCGACACCGGATTATCGTATTTTACTCATCATTTTATCGCTGATTGCGGGGCGCTTTTTAATTGAAGGACTTATTTTATTTATCTTTGCCCGGCTATATACGCCTAATTATAAATATCATCGCGGGGTCGCTAATGGGTTAGTAGGACAATTTTATAGTGATATAACGCCAAGTTCAACTGGTGGACAATTTGCGCAACTAAAAACATTTGCAAAACAAGGTGTTCCTTTATCAATTGCTGCCTCGATTATGGTGATGCATTTTATCCTTTACCAAATTGTGTTAGTCGCCTTTGGCGGACTTTCCATCTTATTAAATCTTGATCAATTTGCCCGTCTTGCCCCTATTACAATCTTTGATATTAAGTTTCCGGTGTGGGCACTCTCACTTATTGGTTTTGGTATTAACTTAATTACAATTGTGGGTCTATTTTTATTATCGTATTCAAAAAAAGCCCATAGTTTCTTTATTAATAAGGGTGTTGATATTCTTGCAAAGTTGCGTATTGTGAAAAAGCCAGAA
>CAYTKX010000105.1:0-2718 GCA_964438495.1 uncultured Staphylococcaceae bacterium | reverse complement strand
GGCGCATAGCTACATCAGAATACTCATCGATGGTGGACCCAGCCACGTTAACAAAAACCTTTATCCCCAGTCGCTGCCAAGCTGGAGCTTTGTCCTTAACCAGTGCCTCAATTCCGATATTCTCCAGCCCTATGGCGTTCAGTATACCATTTCCAACTTCTGCTATGCGCGGCTGCGAGTTGCCTTCCCTGGCGTGGAGCGTTGTACCTTTGGAAATAAAGGCTCCAGGAGAAGATAAGTCCATAAAACTATCCAGCTCAACGGCATAGCCGCAAGTACCCGAGGCAAGCAACAGGGGATTTTTGAGTTTGAGCCTCTTGCCCGTCTGCTCAAACAGTTCTATTTCAAGGTTAGTATTCATAGTCTCTTAATTGATTATAAATTACTTGAAGAATGCCTACAACCTGTGCAAAAGTTCAGATACATATTGGACTCCCGGGGAGGTGATAACCGGGAGTCTTTGTAATGAAACAGATATATGTGGAAAGTTATTATCCGAGAGGCTATAGTCGTTGGATGCAAAAGATCAACGATATACTCTCTCACCCCAGGCAAAAGGAAATAGAGGCAAGGGTAAAGATTATCGAATTCTTTGACGAGTATGGAGCAGCTGCTACCAGGAAGGCCTTCGGAAAGAGCCGGTCTACCATTTACCTCTGGAAGCAGAAGCTCAAAGGCTCAGGTGGAAAGCTGTCCAGCCTGGCTCCGGGTGATAAGGCTCCTAAAAACCGGAGGGTGCGGAAACATGATCCCTTTATCGATCAGTTCATTGTAGATTACCGTACACTGCACCCCGGTGTAGATAAGGTTACCATCACACCGGTGCTTAAAGCTGCCTGTGAGGCTAAGGGAATTAAACCTCCCTCAGAATCAACTGTCGGTAGAATCATCGGTGATTTAAAGAAGCAGGGGCATCTGCCCAAGCATGCCCGGGTTACTATCAATGGCAGGACCGGCAGGCTGCACGAGAAAGCACAACGCAAGGCTATAAAGAAGACCAGAAGGAAAGGTTTCCACCCTCGTCTTCCGGGAGACTTGGTAGAGCTGGATACCATAGAAATCTTCGTAGATGGCCTTAAGCGCTACCTCATCACAGCTGTAGACCTGCCGACGCGTTTTGCCTTTGCCTATATCTACAAGACCGGTTCATCAGCCTCAGCCAGAGACTTTTTAGATAAGCTGAACTGGGTAACACCCTTTAAGATAACCAGGATCCAGACAGACAACGGATCTGAATTCCTGAAGCATTTTGCCCATGCTGCCCAGAAGCAGGGGTTAATCCATTACTTTAACTATCCCCGCCATCCCCAATCTAATGGGCACCTCGAGAGGTTTAATCGCACTATACAGGAGCAGTTTGCCTATTACCATACCGACTGCATAGATGAACCGGATGAATTCAACTTGCCACTCATGGAATACCTTATATGGTACAACACCGAAAAGGTTCACCGGGGTATTGGCAAAAAGGCTCCCCTGCGTTATTATCTGGATAAATTTATCGCTAACCCTGAAAAGTCCAATATGTGCTGGACCCTTACACAGTATTGACAGCACCTGCGTAATGCGTCATAATTAGCACCTGATAAGGAGGAAATGTGGTTAAAATCAGGTTAAGACGTATTGGTGCACCCAAAAAACCAAGTTACCGGCTGGTAGTGACTGACAGCCAGTCACCCCGGAACGGTGCCTTTATTCAAATAATTGGTTTCTATAACCCCCTTACTCAGCCAGAGACTGTCAGCATTGAAGAAGATGCTGCTATCAAATGGCTCAAAGTAGGAGCTCAACCAACTGCTACCGCCGCCAGGTTGCTGACCAAGGCCGGCATTATGGATAAGATCAAGTCAGCAAAGGAGTAACCATGAAGGAACTGGTTGAATTCATCGCAAAATCACTGGTAAATGCACCCGATGACGTGGTGGTTACTGAGGAAGCAAGTGAGGAGAACGGCATTGTTCTTAAACTCCAGGTCGCCGATGAAGATAAAGGGCGCATAATTGGCAAACAAGGGCGCATCGCCCAGGCTATGCGTACACTCATCCGGGTTAAAGCAGCCAAGGCTGGAACCAAGGCCTCTCTGGAAATCATCTAAAAATTACCCAGACCCGAACAACCAAGCAAATCCCCCTTTTTAAGGCTCAAAAGATGAGTTTTAGGGAGGGTTTTTGCTTTCTAAAGATTATTTATAATGAATACAAAGGCACTAAAAAGCCCGGTAAAACCGGGCTTTTTCTTACATCTCCTGATGCCTTTTCCTTCGCCTGGTGGCCACTTTCAATCTTACCAGCGAACGCTTGAGAGCGGCTTCAGCCTGTGCAGCATTCATCCCCGAAGGTCGTTCAGCCATGCTGCGCTGAGCGGCTTCTTTAGCAGCTTCCGCGCGGGCAACATCAATATCTTCAGCTCTCTCAGCTACATCAGCCAGCACAATAACTCTATCCGGTTGAACTTCAAGGTATCCGCCGCCAATCGCCAGATATTGCTCATTATTGCCTTTGCGGATTATCAATTCCCCAATCCCGAGAACTGTCATCAGCGGAGCGTGATGAGGGAGTATGCCCAGCTCACCTTCAATTCCCGGTGCTACCAGCATATCTACTTCATCAGAGAACACTGCCTCTTCCGGAGTAACTATATCCAGTTTAATTTTTGACATCGCTTGTGCTCTATTCAGCCAGCTTTCTGGCCGCCTCTACTGCTTCATCTATGGATCCA
>CAYTKX010000104.1:0-2721 GCA_964438495.1 uncultured Staphylococcaceae bacterium | reverse complement strand
GGGATGTTAGTTATATTATTAAAAGGAGTGAACTTCGAGGTTACAGTGGCGATGATATAATCACGGCTATTGATGTGTCAAACTTATTTGTCTCACATGTTTCATATAACGAAAGTAACAATGAAACAACTTACACTATTTCTTTTGACTGGAATAATCCTGGTGAATACTCAGCAGAAACCCTATTTATATCTTTTTTGATGAATGATGAGGAATACTTATTTTATGAATGGGAAAGTATCAAAAGAGAAGATAGTGGTCATTCCGATGTTTACATTTCTATCGCGGGCGATGTTTCTAATCAGGAATTAGATGATCTTGAATTAACTTTTATTCGCCGTTCCTATGAAAACCAGGGCTGGAATTTCTTTGGCTCGCCATTTTTTAAAGGTTTCATGGTTGTTGTAATCATTATAAGTGCCATGACTGTCCTTGGTCCGATAGCCGTTCTAATTACATTGTTAATTATCGCCCGAAAAAGAAAGACGCCAAAAGGCGGCATTATCTAATATTCGTTGTCCTATTTAAAAACATTAGCTTAATCAAGCCACTATAATCAAAACTGAAATTACTAGGAGATTATATTTCTATTTTTCTTCTTGCTTAGCGTTTTTCTTTAAGTAAATAAAGATTAAAACAAATTCGCTAATAAAGATGACTAGGAGCAATATCATCATAATGATAGGATAGCTTGTTAGGAGATTAAAACGATTAAATAGTAATCCAATCAGCAGACTTACCGAATTAGCCACATAAGCGATTAAAAGGGCCTTAAAGCGAATGTTTCTAAACCAATAGATAGCGAAAGCTTCGATAGCAAAGATAATCAGTTCCATAATGACTAATGAAGAAAAATATGAACTGGTCGCACTGAAGACAAAAAGCAGTATGCAGTTCATCAAAACATTTAAGACGATGTTCATCAAGTAGACGACAAGCAAGTATTTAATCGAGTGCTTATTAAACAGAAAATAGATAGGTATTTCGATAACCAAGGTAAGCAGAAGAGGGAGCAATAAATAGAAGAATATTTCCATAAATTCGATATTAACATATAAGTACTAGAACAAAAATGTTATATAGGATGATTTGATATATTGCGGCACGATTTTCATGCTCCGTGTTTAATGGAGATAGAAAAGCGCACCCGCGAAGAGCGAGTGCGCCTATAGTCAGTTATTAACGGTCCTCTTATTAACTAGATTAGAGTATTTCTTTTTTCTTTTTCAAGAAATAGAAACCAGAGATAGTAGTAAATCCAAGAATACCAATTACCAAGCTGATGATAAGCACGTTTTTGGAATTAATATTTGTAATAACACTTTTCACACCCGATGACGACTGTGAGTCAACCCAGTTATTTAAGTAAGCCATTCTTCCGCGTGCATCGGCGAACAATGTCTCAGCGTTTTCATCGAAAATGGTTTTTGCATCAGCGTGCATGTATCCATATTCAGTCTCCAATTCATCCAAAACAGCTTCACAACTACCTTGAGCGTTGTTGCCGATGCCAGTCATAACATAATTGGCAAAAGATGTTGCTTGCTGCAAGGGTGTAACATTGAAAGAACCAATCGAATGAGAACCAAGATAAGAGACAGTGTTTTGTGCATATGCATTCCATTCAGACCAACTAAACGTGGTATTTGGAGAAGTAACGGATGATGTGCGAACAAGGGTCATTTCACCTGTCGAACCATCGACCGAATTGGCGGCAGTGCCAGTCCATGCTGATCCGGGATCTCCTGCTTGATCGCCTATTATATCTATAATTATATCGTTCTTAAGAAGGGCAACAGCATCATCACCATTATAATAAGTGATATTTGATGTCGTATCCGCTTGAGCAAGAATCGATGCATTAGCGGCTGAGTTAGCAATTACATAAACGTCTCCGTTAGCAAGAGTGCCACTCAAAGAAAGTGTGTAGTTAGCGGTTGTAGCGCCTGAATTATATGTGTTCACTTTGTAAGTAGATAAATCAACAGGTGAACCTGTACCATTGAAAATTTCAACAGCTTTGTTATTGCTTGAGCCTTCAATGTATTCAGAAATAAAGAGTTCTGTTGCCACAACGGCTGATCCAACACTAGCACCATTATTAGTAACAGTGATTTTGTAAGAAGTTGTTTTTCCCTCGTAGGTTATTGTGGCATCTGACTCGCCAAGCACCAATGTGTCGGCAGAAACAACAAATCCGCTCGAAACTTGTACTGTTCCGCTATTGTAATTAGCATCGATAACCAACCCATCATAGCTGAAATGTTCGCCAAGGGTAAATGATGTTTTCCCTGGAGCAGTGTTAACTGAAATAGAATTTAATGTAACAGCAGTTACTGTGATTCCAGTCACATCGACGGTTTTTGTAACGGCTCCTTCACTATAAGAAATTGTAATAGAAACCACATCAACCGTTAAGGGAGCAGTTGAATATGAAACCGATTCGGTGACAACTAGAGTTGAAGAATCACTATAATTCGCAGTTATAACCATACCTGTCGGGTCAAATGATTCACCAGCAAAATACGCTTTCTTCGTTGGTTGTGAAGTAATAGAGATACTGGAAAGCTCTTTGGTTTCAAATTCTTCAGCATAAACCTGAATCGAAGACACAACGGCTCTGGCGCCTGTTCCAAATTCGATTTCGATGCCTACCACTCTATCACTTGCACCTGTTTGTAAAACAACAAACTTCGCATTTGCTTCTGCGGCAGCAATTCC